>DJYC01000093.1 GCA_002448445.1 Treponema sp. UBA6988 | reverse complement strand
AAGCCTTTGCGCGACCAGTTTACGACATCGCCGGGCATTGCTGGTGCCTCAATCCTTGGTGACGGTTCGGTTTCTCTTATCATAGACGTGAACCAGCTTTTGGAACTTGGCGTAAAGCAAGAAATCAGTGCACAGAAATCTCGCGAAGAGTCAGCCTTGAAGGGCGCAGTCAGAGGGTAGGCAGATGGGAACTATACAAGATAAACTTAACATACTTGCAAGCACGACAGAAGCCGCTGTTCAGAGCCTTTCTCAGGAGGAACTGGAAGAAGAGAAGAAGAATGCCAGCGTTGTTGACTATAAGATGGTAAGCT
Organism: Treponema sp. UBA6988; assembly: GCA_002448445.1. Classification (GTDB taxonomy): domain Bacteria; phylum Spirochaetota; class Spirochaetia; order Treponematales; family Treponemataceae; genus Treponema_D. The sequence goes on along the minus strand of DJYC01000093.1, from coordinate 5,902 downwards.
TTTCTCTCGCGGGCAAGGACTATGCCATAGACATTATGAAGGTAAAGGAAATTGCCAAGGCCGGTAATTTTACCTATGTGCCAAACACGCTTCCTTTTGTTCTTGGCGTTTACAATCTCCGTGGCGAAATTATTCCTATAATTGACCTTAGGCTTTTCTTTAATATAGAGGTTCCTGAGCATGATTCCAACGTTCTTGAAAATATGCTCATCGTACAGGTCGGGGAACAGTTTTTCGGCGTTGTCGTAGACGTAATTGATAAGGTTGTAGGCATACAGAAGTCCTCCATACAGCCGCCCCATCCGCTCTTTGGCGACATAAATATCAAGTACATAAGCGGAGTTGTGGAAGCCCAGAGGCATCTCTACGTCCTTTTGGACATAGACAAGATTTTTGGTCTCCGTACACCGGAAGAGGAAAGGCTTCTTGCGGAAACAGCCCGCGCACAGATGGAAGACAGACAGGCCGCAGCTGCAGAAATTGCCGCAAGGGAAGAGGCAGCAAGGCTTGCGGAGGCTGAACCAAAGGCTTCCGGCAAAAAATCTGCCGCGAAGAAGGTGGATGAGCCTGCTAAAGAAGAAAAGAAGGCTGTTGACCTGAATTTTATCTATGATTCCCTCAAGAATCTTAAGAAGTTCTATGTTTCCGCTGTGAACGAAGAGTGGGTAAAAGCCCGTTATGAGCAGTGGGAAAAGGAGCGGGGTGAAGGAAAGACCCAGCTTCAGAACGAAAGCGATGCGGATGAATTCCTTAAGCCCTTCTATTCTAAGCACAACTGCACCTGGTGGAGTGAATCCTATGCCAGCGAAGTTGCAAAGGCCCTGCCAGAAAATTCTGCAAAGAACATTGTTGTCTGGAATCCTGGCTGTGGCAAAGGTTTTGAGTCCTACTCACTTGCATGTTTGCTAAAAAAACGTTATCCTAATGCACATATACGTATTTATGCACACGACATTGACTTGCTCAATGTTTCGAATGCTCCGCTTATGACGCTGAGCAGCGAGGTAAGTACGGACTGGTACCAGCCTTATGTTACAAAGACATCTGGCGGAAGCTATACCTTTACCAAAGAGATAAAGGACATGATTATGTTTGAATACCATGACTGTGTTCATACAAATAATCTGCCTCCTATTGATTTGGTTTTTGCTAGGGATTTGTTCTCTTTCCTGCCGGAAGCATCACAAAAATCAATTTTGGATGATTTTGGCGAGAAAGTTAAGGGAAATGGTGTTATAATAGTTGGTGAAAATGAGAATATAGCAATTCCGGGTTGGAATAAAAAACAGTCCGGCTCTATTGCGTTATATTCAAAGTAATATTAGAATATAATATTAGAATAAATCTGGTTAGTTAATAAAACTGCAGGGGGATTTTAATGAGAGTAGAGTACATTAACCCATTTGTTGAAACTTCATACAGGGTCCTGAAAGAAGTTTTGGGTGATGCAGACGTAAAGCGTGGCGATTTGTATCTTAAGTCAACAGCAATGCCCGTAATGGGTGTCGCTGCTCTGGTAGGTCTTGCCGGTGATGTTGAAGGCCGTGTCTTGTTTGATATGACTTATGATACGGCTCTTGCAATAGCTTCCCGTATGAACGGTGAAAAGCTTCCGGACTTTGATGATTTGGCAAAAGCTACAATCAGCGAGTTGGCAAACTTAATTACTGCTCAGGCTGTTACAAAACTCCACGAGCTTGGTTTTAAGTTTGACCTTACCCCTCCGGCTCTTTTTGCTGGTGAAAAAATGGAAATTGCAGCATTGGGTGGTAGCAATGCAGATGAAGAGAATGTTGAAGCTCTGATTGTTCCGCTCATTACTGAATTTGGAAAAATAGAAGTCAACGTCGCTATCCGCGAACGTACATAAGGAGCATAAAGGTATGAAAACAAAAGATGATTTTGCGCAGATAAATGATCGTCCGCCAGAGGGTGTAAAAGCCGACGGAAGCAAATTCCGTGTTTTGGTCGTTGACGATTCAATGTTCGTTGCAAAGCAGTTGACTCAAATCTTGAGCAGCGATGGCTACGAAATTGTTGCTACAGCTCAGGATGGTAAAGAAGGTGTTGATAAATATAAGGAACTTTGCCCGAATGTTGACTTGGTAACGATGGACATCACAATGCCACGCATGGACGGTATTACGGCACTTGAGCAGATTGTTGCTTTTGACAAGAACGCCCGTGTCGTTATGGTCAGCGCACTTGGTAAGGAAGAACTTGTTAAGAAGTCACTTCTTGCCGGCGCAAAGAACTATATCGTAAAGCCTTTGGACCGCAAGAAGGTTCTTGAAAGAATCAGCTCTGCTCTCAAATAGGCTTTATTGATGGCTTATTCCACAGATGACATACAGGTAATTCTGTTGAATCTGTGGACTTTTATTTTCATTTTTTAAGTTAGTTTACTCATTATACTCTTGCCTTGTAAAAAAGAGTGGGTTTTTTACAGGTGTATTATTCTATTTTAACCAGTTTTATTTTTTCCGATAATTTGCATGGGATTCCTAAGTGCTTTTGCTACTAGGTTTTCCCTTGATTTTGTCGGTTGCCTAGTCTGCATAGTTTTCGGTACGAGTGGGGGATTTGTATGTACGAAGATGAAGCGATGGATCTTTGCGTTGATAATGTTGAAACCTACAAAGCATTGGACTCTGCCGCTACATGGCGCTTCTTTTGGGATGGCCAGGAATCGCTTTCTGATGAGGAATTTGACTTGCTAAAAGATTTGTGCTACAAGAATTCCAATACTAAAGACGAGCATGATTTGCTTACAAAAATAGTGAACCGCGAACTGACGCTCAGGATAAAAAACAAGCGGGAGCTAGAGGCATCTGCCCTGGCAAGCTGAATCCTGCCATTTCACTACATCTAGTTCAGTTTTTTTATGAAATACATGCTAAAGTCCTTTATGCGGTTTACAAAGGCCCTGTTTACGCGCTTTTTTACGAAGGGGGAGCCATTTGTCTTTACGGCTCCTGCCCCATAGAGAATCCAGTAGTCTCCTTCCCTAAAAAGCACAAGCCCGCATTCCATTTTTTCAGGCTTTACGGCATCAAAGATTTTATACTCGATTTTTCCCTTGTTCTTGGTTGCAAAGTATAGGGTGTCGCCAATCTGCGTCGTGGAGACTTGGGCATCAAATTCTGCAAAGGGCGGCATTCTGAATACTGCATTGTATATGCTGGTCAAATTTCCGCGCGAGATGGATACAACCTCCGCCTTTGTGAACATGGCGGCCCAGGCCCCGTGGCGTTCCGTATAATAAGGGATTTGCCTGTAGCTCTTTATGTCCGTGACAAGGCTTACAAGCTGGGCAATAAGGTTTTCGTTCCCCTTGTAGGGCCTCACCTGCATTATCTCGGCAAAGTGGGTGGGGGAAGTTGCCTTTAGTTCTTCGAGGAATTTGTTTGCATATATGTTGCTAGTCTTTAGGCCGCTTTCTCCCGGGGATTTTAAATTCCTTATTACGACCCTTCCTGCCTTTAGGTCTTGAATCTGCTCCTTTGTGAATTTGGAAGAATTAAAGCATGAAAGAAAGTCAGAAGAAAAAGCTGGCGATGCAAAAACCGAAAGCAAGGCCATGCCAAGAGCAAGAATGAGTTTTTTCATATAATCCCCTCGGTTCAAGAAGAACCATCCCACTGTTGATTATACAATATATTTTAAGATTTGTCATTGCCATGACAGAAAAATCGTTACAAAGAAAGGAAAGTGTGGTATAATATGCAAGTCTGCAAGGTGGGCAGGCAAGAGGAAGTTTAAAATGGATAAGGCGATAAATACAAAGGGCATTCATTCTTTAAGAGTAAGGATTTCCTTTTTGCTTGTACTGGCTGCGCTGCTCATAGCGTCTGCCATCTCCTTCGTGGCGCTGGGGCTTTTTACCGTGCACACCCGCGCTTCTCACCTAAAGATTGCAAAGGGCGTTGCAATGCTTGCATCCCAGGCAATTGACGCGGACAGCATAGAGGCCTACAAAAAAGATGGAAAAACCGTCCCCGGTTATGCGGAGACTTTTGAAAGGCTCAAGAGCCTGCACCAAAATATTCCAGACATTGAGTACCTTTATGCCTACCAGATAAGGGAGGATGGCTGCCACGTAATTTTTGACACCGATAGCGAAAACTCTGACTACGGCGTTGACGACCTTATAGAATTTGACCCGACTTTCCTTCCCTATGTGCCGGACTTGCTTGAAGGAAATGAGATTGAGCCGCTTGAGTCCAATGACCAGTACGGCTGGCTGCTTACATATTACCATCCGGTCTTCAATTCGAAGGGGGAGTGTGCCTGCTACGTGGGAGTGGACATATCCATGAACCTCTTGCGCACCTACAGGCTAACCTTCCTCCTGAGGACGATAATCCTTTCGTTTTTGATTGCCATACTTATAGTTGGAATAGGCCTGTGGATTTCCACCAAGTTCCTTGTGAACCCCATAAACAGAATTTCCCACCATGCGATTTCCTTTATGAAGCAGAACGGAAACCTTGACGGGATGAGCCAGTGCGTTACGAAAATCAAGAGCCTGGATGTGCGCACGGGAGACGAGGTGGAGAACCTTTACATATCATTCTCCAATATGACGGAGAACACTGTGCGGAACATCATGCACATAAACCACATGCAGCAGGAAAGGCTGCTGATGATGAAAAAGTACAATGAGGAACTGGAGAAAAAGGTGGAAGAGCGCACAAAGGAACTGCGCCTTGCAAACCAAAAGGCCGAGAACCTCCTTCTGAACATACTTCCCAAGGACATAGCCTACGAGCTTACGGAGCATCCCGACCGGACCATAGCAAAGAACTATCCCGACGTTACGGTGCTTTTTACAGACATAGTTGGCTTTACGAAGATGAGCGGCAAGATGACCGCAAAGAACGTTGTTGCCATGCTGAACCTGCTGGTGTCCAGGTTTGACGAGAGGGCAAAGCTCGAGGGAATAGAAAAAATCAAGACGATTGGAGATGCCTACATGGCAGCCTGCGGGCTTACGGAAACCCCTTCCGGCAACGAGGCGGTGCGCATGGTAAAGTTTGCCAGGGGGCTTATTTCCGATGTGGAAGCCTTTAACAGAAGGTTCAAGACAAGCCTGCAAATACGGATAGGAATCAATTCGGGGAACCTTGTGGCGGGCGTAATAGGAAAGACCAAGTTCATCTACGACATCTGGGGAGACACGGTGAACGTCGCAAGCCGAATGGAAAGCACTGGCTTTCCTATGAAGATACACGTGAGCGAGGCAACCTACCTGCATACAAAGGATACCTTTAGCTACGGGGAAGAGGTGGATGTTGAAGTAAAGGGCAAGGGGCAGATGAAGACCTACCTTCTCTAATGATGGAAGCTACTTTTTAGGACGGTAACTCTAACAGCTCTACCATTTTATTCTTTGGCTAATTCGACCGCCCGTGCCTTGCGTCACCCGCTTTCCGTGGTTCCGCGCCTTATGCGCTCCATTCCCTTCCGGGAACGGCTTCGCCGCCACTCCAATCGGGCGTAGGCTTCTATTGAAAAATAATAGTTTTTGGAATAAAATATTTGCTATGAGAAACAGAGACAGGCATTCAAAACACCGGGGCAACAACTGGAAGAATAGTTCCCGCAACGAAAACGGATCCTACGCAGGAAATTCAGGACAGCAGAAAAAGCATTTTGTTCCCCCAAAGGCCGTAACGAGTGAACAGATAAGACAGGACGAAGAGGCAATACGCGTATTTAAGAGCGAAAACAGGCCCTTGTGCGCCCACTGCGGAGAAGTTATAACGGACATGGCATCAGCCCTTGCAATAGACAATGGAAGCCCTATACACTTTGACTGTGCGCTGGAGATTCTTGGCGGACGGGAAAAGCTTGGCGAGGGAGAAAAGATTTCGTATATAGGTCAGGGCAGGTTCGGCAT
>DJYC01000036.1 GCA_002448445.1 Treponema sp. UBA6988 | reverse complement strand
GTAGGAGGCCGCCGGCTTTTTTTTTCTTCAATAAAAAAAGTATATGATTTCAAACTGTAAATATAGCATTTTAGTAGTGATTATACTCTTTTGTTGTGGAAACTTATTTTCGAATACAAGCAATTATTCTGATTTATTAAGAAAAGCTAAAAGATATGAAAAATCCGGTGAATATGCATACGCATTGGGCTATTATTACGATGCGATTGTAGATGCCTCAATTTCCGCACAAAAAAAACGTCAGACAGCTCAGGAAATCTTAGACAAAGATAAAAAACAAAAAGACTTTGTCCCTGACGAAAAATTTTTTGAAGAAGTCTCAAAATACGCAAGCGAAGCATTGGATGGCTACACCGCGCTTGCAAATGAAATTAAATCAGGAAACCCTGGCTTTAAGAACCTGTCTGGCTACGAATTTCAACTTGCGTGGAAAAAACTTTGCATAAATGCAGAAAAATACTGGACAGAATATTGCCCTTACAGCATAGACTTTTCTTTGCTAAAGGGAAGTTCTTCTTTTGATGTCCAGAACGGTATTTACTACATATCATGGAATTATAGCATCTGCGGAAAATACAATGTTCTGATGAAGAACATAATTATACCTGGTTTGCACAAGGCAAGGCAAAAGAACCCTGACAACCTGTCTGACAAGATAAATGAGTCGTCCTTTTGGGATGACTTTTGGCTTTGGCCTTCGGAAAGTGCAAATACTACAGGAAAGAAAGCTGGCAACCTCGTTAACAGTGAATTCATAAGAAATGGAACTCCTCTAATCTATGGCTTCAAAGAAGGAGTCTGCAACGGAAAGTATCATGAAGGAAACATTGACTATGATTTTTCAAGGTTCAGGGGAATGTTGCCATACTGGGACGGAAAGCTTGAGCCTACACTTTCGCCGGCTTGGAATGCAGAAATCAGCAAGAGCGTAATTCACGACAAGACCGGCTACTATGATGCCTATAACTTTATCCCCTATTTATGTACGCTGGAAATAAAGGGCCCTGACGGCATAACTTTCCTAAAAGGCGAAAAACTTGTTCTTAGCAAGCGCTACGACAGAAGAACACTTAAGAACTACTACGATTATTCAATGCACGGAGGAAGCCTTTATTCGATGAATGTAAAGGATACCGATGAAATGGGTTCCTACCATCCCTTTACCGGCTACCTGCACAATGCGGAATGCCAGCTTAAGGGAGCAAATTCCTCTGTTTCCAGAATACTGGATTCCGGGCAGGTTCATGTGGAGCTTACAGGTCTTAAGCTTTTGTACGGAAACATAAACTGGATTCCCGCGCAGAATTTTACCTACAATTCATCATGGACAAATTATCTAAAGGAAAAGGACATGGACCTAAAAAAAGTCTATGTCGGAAGCGAAGACTATAACGCAGTTCAGGCCTTTAACAGCATAATGGAAGGAAGGGTAGACTCTGTTTCCAGAAAAAAAGTTGAGCTTCTTAAATACATAAAGTCAACCGGTAAGATTAAGCTGAATGTCACAGGCGAAAAGCTCCGTATGTCTAACCTAAAGGCCGTTACTTCCGTAAGCCAAAAAGAATTCTTGCCAGACTCAGTTTCTTCAGACGGAAAAAAGGCAAGCTTTACCATAGATCTGGAAGAAATATCGGCAGAGGGAGAAGACCTTGTTTTCTATACGAACAGCTATCCCTCTGCGGTAAAGACTGAATTCATACAGAATGACTTTGGTGCGCTAAAGGCAGAAGGAAATGCCGATGTCCTTATGCAGGGAAGCATAGCCTGTGTAAAGGTAAAGTCAGAAGGCGACCTTTCATCATTTAAGCCCCATCTGGACAAGTTTGAAGCCTTTATTGGAAAACAGAAGGCTCTTTCCGTAGAGATTGCAGACACTAATACCTTTGTTGCAAAATACCAAGTTCCATCCGAAAAGGGCAGCCTGGATGTAAAGATGGTTGCCGGCGGAAGCGAAATAAAATGCGGTAAGATAGAAATCTTTGACTGCATAGGCGGCATGAAAAGTTCCAAGACCAAAGTTGACACCCTTGTTAACAAAGGCATGACCAACGAGATAAAGCTTTGCAAGACGGAAATCTCCGCTGAAGAATTTGCCGCTCTGGGACTTGAAGCTTATCTTGGAGAGCAAAAGTGCGAATGCTATTTGTCCGAAGACGGCTTTATCACGGTTAGCTTTATAACTCCCCAGACCAAGGGCAGCTATGACCTGAGCCTTTCCTGCAATGGACGCAGCATAAAAACAAAGGCAAGCGTCAAAGTTTCCGGCAAAAACTAAGGCTTTTCATGAAAGTGGAATGGTATTGCCAGACAAAAGATTATAAGATGCTGACTCTGAACGGCATTTCAAAATTGGAAGATAAAATTACTTCTGAAGACTGTTTGGAAAAGTTTTTTGAAGATAAAATAATTTTAGGCTGCAATTTGGGAAAGAATTTTATAGAAGTTTCCCATGATGAAAAAACACTTCGCGTAAGTATAAATAAAAAAGAAAAATTCCTTGCTTATGAAAACTATAATGAACTAATAAAATTGTTCAGCAGCCAATACGAAAATCTTTTAAAAGCGGAAAATTCAAAAGGCAAAAGATCTTCAAAAAAAAAGAAAATATCAAAGCCCATGCTTTTTGAACTTATAGGTTTTGCCATCATTGCAACCACTACTATTCTGGCAGGATTGTATAATTTTTTCTTTGACATTCCTGCTTTGAATAAAAAAGTTGCCGCACTCTTTCTTATTGCTCTGGGAGTCGGTCTACTGATGACTTTTCCCAAGAGCTTTGAAGACTATGAAAATGCGGAAGTTTCTGATTCAACTTCTGCCAAGGGGTGCGTTTAGTCTCTTATGGGTTTCCTGTTTTTATTAGCTGGCCTTTGGATTATTATTTTTTGAACAGGAACTTATCAAGTAACATTGTTGTGCAACGGCCGCAGTATAAAGACCAAGGCTTCCGTAAAAGTTTCGGGAAAAAAATAACCTTCTGCATGTGAAAATTCGTAAGGGGCTTTTCGGGAAGAGCCTACGCCGCCATGGAGGGGCGCACGAAGTGCGTTGCAAAGCAATGGAGCGGGAAGGGACCCGCGGAACCCCGGAACGGCGGTGCCGCATTGGCACTTTCAGTCGAATTAGCCGAAGAGCATTATGGTAGAGCAAAAAAAAGCATCGTCCAAATAATCAACAAAAGAGCAAACTAATTGACAAGAAAAAAATGTTTGCTGTATATTCTTATGCAAATGTTTTTACGATATGTGTTGAATTCAGTTTTTTCACCGGGAGCTGTTAATCCCATAAAAATTCTGGGACTTTTCATTTCCATGACGGTTCTTTCCGTCTTTCTTGATGAACTGGGCTTTTTTAAGGTACTCGCAAACGCCGCGCTAAAAAAGGCAGGCCAAAGCCGCAAGAAACTTTTTTACCTACTTTACACCACGGTTTCCGTCCTGACGGTATTCACCAGCAACGACATAATCGTGCTTACCTTTACGCCCTTTATCTGCTACTTTTCTTCAAGCGCAAAGATAAACCCCATACCCTATCTCTTTACGGTTTTTGTAGCCGCAAACACATGGAGCATGGCGCTGATTATTGGAAACCCAACCAACATCTATCTTGCAAGCAGCCTGGGAATTGATTTTTTTGTCTACCTAAGGACAATGATTCTTCCGACAGCCGCTGCAGGATTGGCTTCTTTTATTTTGCTTCAGTTCTGCTTTGAAAATGAATTCAAGCAGAAGATGTCTGTTGGCATAACGCCCGCTGGCCACATAACATCGCCCTTCCTTTTGATTGTAGGAATCTTGCACCTTGCCCTTTGCACACTGGCTTTAAGCGTAAGCTCATTTCTTGGTGTGGAGATGTGGCAAGTTTCCGTGTTGTGCGTGCTAAGCCTTGCCCTTTGGAACATGCTCTATGCCGCAATAAAAAAGCGCTACCCTTCGGAATTCATCCGCTGCATAAAGCGTGCCCCTTGGAATTTGGTTCCCTTCCTGCTGCTTATGTTCGTGATTGTGGTGGTTCTTGAATACTTTAAGCTTCCGTCCTTTTTGTATTCGCTAATAGGAAAGGGGGCAGAGGTCTTCAAGTACGGAGTCGTTTCTTTCTTTGCCTGCAACCTTATGAACAACATTCCCATGAGCGTACTCTTTAGCGCGGTAACGCAGAATGTTCCCCAGGCCCAGCGGGTAGGGGCGGTTCTTGCGGTTACGGCGGGATCAAACCTTGGGGCTTTCCTAACTCCATTTGGTGCGCTTGCTGGCCTTATGTGGCAGAAAATCTTGCGCGGGCAGGGGCTTTCCTTTGGCTGGCGGGATTTTGTCCGCTACGGTGGAAGAATAGGACTTCCATCTTTGGTTGCAGCCCTTGTGGTCCTGAATTTCCTGGTATAATTTATTTACTCTTCTGGACGGTACCCTTGTACGCTCTGCCATCCCTTTCTTGGCTAATTCGACCGGATGTGCCTTTCGTCACCGCCCATCCGGGGTTCCGCTTTCGCTCCATTGCTCCGCAACGCACTCCGTGCGCCCCTACTCGGCGGCGTAGGTTGCATTCGGAATTTTTTTGACAATATTACGTATACGTAGTAAATTGGTTTTTATGGAGGCTAATATGAATAAGTTCTTCCGGTTCAATTTTACATAGGATTCATGTATTGTTCTGTTTATTACATCACACAAAACTTCTGATAATATTTCCTTTCTTCTGGGGAGTTGGTGCTTTGTGGGATGTGATTGTCTCATCTGAAGCCGGGCGTGCCGAATTAAAGTCTGCAATCTGTGCTCTTTTTGAGCGTATTGATTTTGATTCTGTTTGGTTTTGTCTTGCGGTAATTTATTCAGGTGTGCTTACAAAAAAAGAACTTGAAGAAGAAAAGAAACTCTTGCAAAATTATGAAATGCCAATTTGAGCAGCCAGTGTGGGCTTTCACATAAGAGGCTCTTGGCAAAAAAAAGGCCCTCCGTCTGGAGGGCTTATCTGCGCTGGTCAAATTGATACATAGCGCTTCAGATGTGTTCCTGCTTAACCGCAGGCGGCTTGGGTCAGCGGGTCCCTGTCAAGGGGCGCCCTATCTTTGTCGGAATCTGCATAATCGCCTCCATCGATATGGCGGTCTTCAGGCTCCTTGTTCCTGTTCCCTTACCATCTGAATTCAGTATAGCACAGCTTTGAAATTGCGCAAGTGTAAAAATTATAACTTTTTGTTATAAATATTTTATTTGATTTTATGCTGTATATTATAAAAAGTCCGTGTCTGTTGGTCACAATATTAACGCACTTTTATAAAAAAGAGGGTACTAATGGAAGAGCGCAGAAAAAGAATCTTAGCCTTAGCCATCTTTGTTCTGGCCGCTGGATTTATTGCCATGATGATGAATTTTAGAGGTTCTGCCACACCAGGTTCATCCGCAAGGGGCAACGTCATTCTTGATGCAAAGGAATTTTCCAAGACTAGCGAAGTTGTAGTTATTCCACCACGGAAAAAAGTTACCATAAGTACAAGTGACGACACAAACTGGAATTCAATTGTTCCAGAACAAAAGGACAAAACCTTCCGCGGACTTTTTACAGGCAAAAGAAAAATTACGCTAAGTCCCTTTGCCATGGCTCAGTATCCTGTTACACAAGAACTCTTTGAAAAAATCATGGGCTACAATCCAGCCCTTTTTAAGAAGGAAAACCTTGGAGAAAAATATTTTTCCGACTGTCCAGACGAAAATCCCCTTCTCCGCCCTGTGGAAACAGTCACTTGGTTTGAAGGAATTGTATTTTGCAACCTTCTTACAGAGCGCACGATGAAAAAATCAGACTGCGTTTATTATTCCGACACAGAATGCAAAAACATTTACACCCTCGAAGACTCAAAAGACCGCATCATCCCTGTTGTAAACCAGACAAAAAAAGGATACCGGCTGCCCACAGAAACCGAATGGGAATTTGCCGCGAGGGGAGCAGCCTACCAAAGCAGGGAATGGTTCAAGTCTTTTTCGGGAACAAGCACGGACGGCTTGATTGATGTCCTTAACACAAAAAACTCTCTGGTTATGGACAAGAACTTGGACAAGTATGGATGGTACCGGGGAAACTCCAATGGCATGACTCACGAGGTAGGAACAAAGCTGCCAAATTCAATCGGGCTCTATGACATGTCCGGCAGCGTCTGGGAATGGCTCTACGACTGGTACGACTACAATATTGAAGACGGGGAAGTGGTCAACCCCACAGGCGGAAAAACAGGCCTTTCCCGGGTTATTAGAGGAGGCTCATGGTTTGATCCGGCATACGACTGCCTTGTAACAAGACGCTTTAACAACAGCCACCCCTACATTCCCCATTTTTATTTTGGATTCCGTTATTGCAGAAGCCTCTAGAATGAAGGAATCAATACAGACATCAAGCAGGTGTGGAGCAAAAGAAAAGGCAGTCCAAAACGTAAGTTCTGAACTGCCTTAGTTAGGTCGGGCTATCGGAATTCGAATCCGAGACCTCTTGCCCCCCAGACAAGCACGCTAACCAGCTGCGCTATAGCCCGAT
>DJYC01000028.1:233-104950 GCA_002448445.1 Treponema sp. UBA6988 | reverse complement strand
ACCGCCCTTCCGGGGTTCCGCGGGTCCCTTCCCGCTCCATTGCTCCGCAACGCACTGTCGTGCGCCCCTCCACGGCGGCGTAGGCTTATTGCCTTCATTGCTTGGGGGTAACCAACCCACCACGGCAACCACCACACGTCCCACCCCGATAATCTTGCTAACCCCAAAATTGAACCTATTACATTCCATTTTTTTCCCAAAACCTAGAAATTTAGCTTTTCCCGTGTTATACTTTAAAGCACTTACAACAATCTTGCTGGAAAACAGGGAGACTGAAATGCGTTTTGAAAGTACACGCAACGAAAATAACAAGGCCGGATTTGAAGAAGCTCTTTTAAAATGTATGCCGGAAGACGGCGGGCTTTACGTTCCTTACGAAAACGAAGATTTGCGCAACTGGATTTTATATGCAGACGAAAACACCTCTTTTGCAAACTTGGCGGGAACCCTTACATCTGCCATAATCAACAAGGAATTCAGCCCTATTATTTGTGAAGCAATCGCCACAAAGGCATTCCCATTTGAACCCGTAATCAAGCAGCTGGACGACCATCTTTTTTCCATGGAACTTTACCACGGGCCAACCGGTTCTTTTAGGGACTTTGGCATTTCATACCTTGCCTCTGCAATGGAAACAATCCTAAGGATAAACGGAGCAACTTCCATTCTTTTGGATGCAAGTTCCGGGCCTCTCGGTTCCTGCATAGCCAGTGCCCTGCGCGGAAAGAAGCATTTAAAATCAGTTCTCATTTTCCCAAGGGGTAAAATCTGCGGAATGGACGAAAGCGATTTTGTCTGGAACGGCGGAAACATCTATCCAATAGAAGTGGACGGTACGGAAGCTGACTGCCACAACCTTGTAAGGGGAATTTTTGCAGCCAAGGACCTGGTAAAAAAATACCATCTTACGGTTGCAAATTCTGCAAACATAGGCCGCCTTTTGCCACAGTCATTCTTTTACACATTCGCATTTACCCGCATAAAAAAGCATGTTACGGGTGACATTTTCTATGCAATGGAAGCCGGCAACTACGGAAACCTTGTGTCCGGCCTTTACAGCTGGCGGTTGGCGCTTCCGGTAAAGGGATTCATCCTTCCTTCCACCGCAAACCTATGCACAGACGCAAACGGAAAGGTAACAATCTCCGACAGCAGTGTTGCTTTTGAAAAGCGTGCTCCGGCAGACCCTTCAGACCCATCCAACCTTGAGCGCCTTGAGCACATCTTTAAGAACTATTCGCTTATGCTTAGAAGCTTTGTCTATCCTGCAAAGGTTGACCGCGAGCAGACGGAAAAAGCCTGCAAAGAATTGTACATGAAGTACCATGTATATGCAGACGAAGACACAAGTGCAGCCTATGCGGCAAGCCTTTTGCGCAAGGACATAACAGAAGACTATGACGATTCCGTTGTTCTTATGATGAGGAATGCCCCTTCGCTTTCCGCAGATTTTATCAAGCACTGCATTGGCGAAGAGCTTACTGTTCCAGAAGAAATCCAGAAGGCTTACAAGCCCATCCGTTTGGACAAGCCTGTAATCTCGCCTTCTGACATTGACTATGTTACTTCTGTTCTAAATTCACTGAATCTTCTGAGGATTTTTTACTAGCCTTAGAAGTCTTTGCCTTTGCAAGAACACGCTTCTTTTGCACAGGGCGGACGGCTTCAAGGAATTTCTCGCACTGGTACTGGGCACCTTCCTTGGCAGCAACGAGGGTGCGGTAGAGCCGGTGTATGTGCTCGCGCAAGATGCGTGGGCTGTACATGGAAACCGCCGCAAATGCATACCAAAGTGAAGACTCCATCTTTTCCTTGTTGAACCATCTTATTCCGTTAAAGTTGTTTGCACCGGTAAGTTCCCAAGAATATTCACCTTCCGTAAGAAGCCTTGCCGTTTCGTAAGTAGACTTTGCCTGTCCCGAAGCACCAAAGTTAAAGTCGCGGATTTTCATCATTAAGAAGAGCTTCCTGAACGTAGACTTCATTTCCTCATCTTCAAAGCCTGCCTTGTTCAAAAGCTCTGTAAGCTTGCGGTTGTAGCCCCACTTTAAGCAGTTTGCGCTTCCCGCAGAAGAAACCATTGCAAAAGCCGCAAGTATTTCTGCCGCATTTTTGTTGGAATTGATTCCTTCGTAGAAAAGATTGTCCGCATTGGCCTTAAGCGCAGAATTGGAAATCTTGTACCTTGTAGAAGACGGGGAAGATGTTGCGTTGCTTAAGCCCTGGCTTGCAGCTATTGTTCCTGCAAGATATTCAATCTGCTTGCAGAATGCATTCCACCGCTGCGCCGCTGTTGCCTCCGTTGCCTTTTTCCTAATCCTGGCTTCTTTTTGCGTTGGAGTCTTGTCTTTGCGGACAGGCTTAACAAGTTCCGTTTCCGCCTTCTTTAGGTTAAAGCGTTCCTGTTCCTTGTTAATCTCCGCCTCTTGGGCCGCAAATTTGGATTCAGCTTCGTAGTATTCAAGGGCCTGCTTCTTTACCGCAGCAAAGATTTCTTCCGTAGTAATTCCGTCTTTTTTCTGGGCTTTAAGAACAAGCGCCGGTGTGCAAAGGGTAGAAAGCTGGCCAAAAAGTTCCGGGGTTGCAAATTTTGCAAGGGCAGCATACAAGTCCTTGTAGCGGTATTCCTCCCATGCAACTTCAAGGTCGGGACAGCCGCCCCCGTTCAAAAGCTCGTTCAGCTTGGCGTACTTGCCTTCAACCGTGTCCTCAACTTGCTGCACGTCAAGATAGACCTGGTACTCAAAACCGTTAAGCGAGACAAACATGCCCTGGTTGATAAGGTCGTCACTTTTGCGGACGTACCAGAGGCCACTCTTGTGTTCGCGGAAGATGCAGAAGTGGTCGCTGCCGTAGCTAAGGCCAACTCCTTCTGCAAGGGAACGGCTCCTCATCTCCTTGTCGTTTTCTCCAGAGCCTACTTTTACCGCATATTCGCATGACTGCTTTATCCAGCCGGAAGCCCTTTCGTACTTGTTGTTGTAGAATACAATAGTGCGCTCATTTCCGCATGAGTTTGAATAGGCAAAGATGTTTTCGTTTACAACGCCGTTGTTCCACACATCGTAGAACAAAAAGTTGTCCACGCCGGAGAAGAGATACCTCTTGTGCATAAGGGGGAATATGTCGTGCCAGTGGCGGCTAACAAGACCTTCGTCCGGCTGTTCGTCGCGGTAGGCACGGGTATATTCCATTCCGTACTTTTCTTCAAAGCCTTCTATCTGACCGTGACCAAACATTGGCAGGCCTGGCATTGTTACCATAAGGGTACAAACGCCAAAGTACTTGTCTCCCTTGCCAAACTGGGCCACCGCCGTCTCTTCGTCGGGGTTGTTCATAAAGTTTACAAAGCGCTTTAGAACCTGGGGGTCAAATTTTATGGTGTTCTTAACCGTATCGCGGTACTTCTGATTCTCTTCCTTCTTGAGCATGTTCATAAAGGCAGAATTGTAAACGCGGTGCATTCCCAGCGTACGCGTAAAGTAGCCTTCCATCATCCAGAATGCCTCTGCAAGCAAAAGCGTGTCCGGCATGTCGCGGGCGCAGCGGTCAACAACTTCCCTCCAGAATTCATTTGGAATTGCGCTCTCAAACTGTTCCGTGGTAAGGGCATACTGGCTTCTTGTGGCAATGTCTCCACCATGGCCTGGCTCCGGATACCAAAGGCGGCGTATGTGCTTCTTTGCAAGAACCATTGCGGCATCAAAGCGGATAATCGGAAAGTTGGAGGCAACCTTCATAATCTGGTGGATAACCTCTTCCCTTGCTTTTTCATTCAGGAAGTCAATCTGGGCAGTGTCGTTCCAAGGCATACCTGTACCGTCGTTTCCGTGGTAGATATAAGTTACGTCCCCTGTCTGGTTGTCCACGCGCTTAAAGCATACGGCGCAGTCACTCTTTGAATAGTAGTGGTCTTCAAGGTAAATGGAAACGCGTCCGTCCTGGCTTAGGTTTTCCCCGGTAAAGGAATACTGGGGATAAGGGCAGTCCTTTCTTGAAACAAAGAGATCGGGATGCTCAATCACCCACTTGCCGTCCATACCAGTGTGGTTTGGAACCATGTCGCTTGCAAGACGAATTCCCCTCTGCCAACAGCGCTGCCGCAAATTTATAAGTGCATCCCAGCCGCCAAGGTTCCAGGCAATCTCGTAGTCGTAAAGAGAATATGCAGACGCAGCCGCTTCCGGGTTGCCGTTAATCTGCTTGATCCTTTTTGAAGCATAGCTTCTTTCCCAAAGACCAATCAGCCAAAGCCCCGTAAAGCCCTGGTCACGCAAAAGGTCAAGTTCCTCATCAGGAATCTGGTCAAGGCGGTTAATCTCGCGCCCATATTTTTTACTCAGCTGGAAAAGCCAGACAAGAACCGTCTTTGCCATAAGAACAACCTTTGGCATCCATTCGCGGTCAGGGCTGAACCTTTCGTACTCGCGCATAAGGTTTTCGTAGGAATATGGAGCCATCTCCGCATCACCGCCGTTTGTGGGGTGCCAGGCAGCCTTTTCTTCCTCACTCAAAGTGTCAATTCCTTCAAGAAGGCGGCGCAACCATTCACCAAGCAAATCCGCCCAGTAGGTGCGTATGTAGTCCAACTGCCCCTTTAGCGAAGTTGGGGAAGCAACAACCGGTTCCTTTAGCATATTGATAAGGTCGTTATTCTTGGGGCCAAATTTGGGAAGAGTCAAGAAATATGCCTTTATCTGGTTCCATGTCTTTATGTAGTTTGCGTTAAGGGCAAGCTTTCTGTCGTCAAAAAGAATCTGGAATGGATGAAAAGCGGGATTTTCGTTAGCAAGATGAAGAAGTATCAGCTCTTCAAGAACCTGCTCGCGGTTGCTCCTCTGCTGCCTTGTACCTGTATCGTAGGCAGACTGCATAAGATAGTCCCAGTTGGTAAGCTGCTTCTGATATACAGCTGTAGGGGGAAATTCATCCATAAATTGCAGCAGAAGCTTGTCTATCTCGTCCTTGCCAAAAATTCTGTCCAATTCAAAAAGAAGGGTCTTAAAAGCGTTGGGGTCCTTGTCCCTCCTAAAAAGCATACAGACATAGTGGAAAATCTCGTCTATAAGCCCCATGGCGTTAAGGCTTCCTGCAGAAACCTGCTTTTCTTTTTCCCCACGGCTTACAAAAAGATCATTCAGCTTTGTCTGAAACTTCTGTACGGCCTTAAGGTTTGCAAAAATAACGTTGCCGCTAGAAGCAAAAAGTCCCTGGTCAAAGTTGCACAAATCGCGGACGTTGCGGCTCACGTGGAATTCATTATAAGAAACGGGCCACTTTGTTTTTTCCATTTAGAAATCCTCCTTAAACATGCAAGCAGGCACTTTGTAGTCTGTACCCAAATTAGAAAAATTAACCAATCTATTTGCCATCGTGGATTTTAACCACTTTCTGAACACGCTGAATAAATTCTTCGTCTTGCGATAAAGCTTCCACGCTCACTGGCATCCTGTAGGTCCAGTTAAAAGCATTCACGCTGCCGGGAACATTAATTCTCTCCGACTGGGCATCCTCAAGAAAATACTTCTGCTGCAAATACAAATAGTCCTGAAGCGGATTAATAAAAAGCGCACTGCCGCATTTTGCAGAATTTTCCATAACAAAAGCCGCAACCTTTTCATCAAATGGCATGCCCGGCTCTACGGCTACAGATTCATCAGCTTCACCTTCAGAAGATGCCACCGCTTTTATAAAGGCCTGGACACTCTGCTTTTCATCCTGCCACCACTGGCGCACGGTTGAACTGTCATGCACGGAAGTAGTTGCAACGCTAAGCTCCGGGTATTTTTCAAGCGGATAATAAGGCTGCCCATCCTCTTCCCACAAACGGTTCCAGCGCACAACCTTTAGCGAAAGAATCTCCAGCTGCTTAAGAACCTCAGGCATAACCGCAAGATTCACCCCCAAATCCTCCGCACAAGGAATCATTGAGCTTGCGTGGACAATAGGCGTAAGAACGGAAAGTGCCTGTTCCTTCCAAAGCGAATTTTCCTTTTCCTTAAGCCCGTCAAAAGCCTGCCTTAGCTTCTGCTGCTCATCCCAACCCAAACTCTTCCATGCCGTTGAATTTTCATAAGTGTAGACTGGAATAAAAGTGTCGTCCTCAATCTCTATAAGACAGCGGTCATTCCACTTTTTTTCAAGGGCACGCTTTACATTGGCATCCTTTGAAATGTCGTCGCAAAAATGAACCGTATAAATGTCACCCGAAACACCTATGTCCTTCTTAAAAAGCCACAGTTCCTCATCCCCAAGCCGGTCTGCAACCAGGGACAAAAAGCGGTGGGCCTCATCGTGGTTCCAGGTAATGTCTTCTATTAAGCCCGTAGGAATGTGTGGCTGGGAAAGCCAACGGAGCCTTGAATCGTCAAAGCCAAGTGCATTAAGCTCCTTGCGGGAAAGAGAAGCGTAGGGTTCCGTATGCCCAAGATATGCCGAACCTTCCCTGTCCTTTACAGCCCAAATCCTAAAGAAGCCCAAGATGTGGTCAATCCTGAATGCGCTGTAATACTGGGAAGCAGTCTTTATGCGGTTTTTCCACCAGTTAAATTCGTCAGCCTCAAGACGCGCCCAGTTGTAAGTGGGAAAGCCCCAGTTCTGGCCGCTTGGATTTTCACCGTCAGGCGGAGAACCTGCCCTTAAATCCTGGTTAAAGAATTCAGGCCATGCCCAACAGTCAGTGCTGTCTTCGTTCATCAGAATTGGAATGTCGCCCTTAAGTAAAATGCCCTTGGACTTAACATAGTCGGCAGCTTCCTTAAACTGCTGTGCGGCACGCATCTGGCACCAAACAAAAAAATTGTGGCTGGACTTAAGAGCCTTGTTCTTAAAGCGCAGCATAATCTGATCACGGCTAAGCTTCTGCAAATGTTCATCCCAGCTTTTCCAAGAAGCCTGCATTGCAGAATCCTTAAGATTCTTAAAAACCGCGTATGGAATCACCCAGCCGTTTTCCTCAACAAAAGCCTCAAGTTCAGCCTTGAATTTTATTGCGGAAGCAGAACCGTCCCCCGCATTTACAACATTAACGCCTGTCTTGGAAGCAGTTTTCTTTCCCTCGGCCAGCTTTTCCGCATGGGAATAAAGCAAATGCAAAAGCTTGTATTTTTCCTGGGTAAGCTTGTCGTAGTCAAAGCGGTTCTTGTATTTGTTGGACTTTATATAGGTCTTGTAGGCAGAAGCAAAAGCCTTGTCGTCTTTTAAAGCCCCCTCAAATTCAGGAAGAGACTCAATGCGAATGTAAAGAGGATGCAGCGCAAATGCAGAAAGCCCCGAATACGGGGAAGACTGCGTGCCAGTATCGTTAACCGGCAAAAGCTGAATTACACTAAAGCCGCATGCCTGGCAAAAGTCAGCGAAGGGTTTTAAAGCCATAAAATCACCAACGGCTTCGCAATCTTTTGTGTACAATGCCGCCAGGGGAATAACAACACCGGTTCTCTTTTCCATAATTATTTTCTATTATATCATGACAATAATTAACTTGCCACAAGTTTTTCTATTTTTTGCAAAAAAAATTGTTTTTTTAAGGCTCCTTTTAATATTAAACCAAAATTAAAATATTTTTTGCGTTTTTTCTTTTTTGCGGCACTTTTTTATGCTGTCCAAACATTTCCCCAAAGAACATCCATTCCTTGTGTGTGGCCCTTCCGGGGCCCGCTAACGCTCGGCCCGCGCAAGCGCGGTCTTGCCTACGGCAACCCCTCCACGGCCTGCCGCGCCTTTGTTTGCAAAGGGCAGTTAACCGATTGAGTGGAGAGCTAAACAATCATTTTGGAACAAAAGCAGAAGACTTTTTTACCTTATTAATATGCCAAAAAAGATAGCAATAAATATTCTTCTATGAAAATTTGGGGTTCTTAGGGGCTAGCCCCTAAGCCGTGCCCGAGGATGAGACGGTAGCAAGTGCGTACCGTCGAAGGAGGTTTGGAGGGGAGAAACCAGCGGGCTTCGGACTTTGAGCGGGTTTCTCCCCTCCAAGTTCTGGGGTTCAAGGGTCCCCCCTTGGAACATTTCAATGACAAAATTAAAAAAGTGATATATAATGCAAGCGGGTACGAAAAAGAGTCGGACGCAAAGATAAGGGGTTTTCTACGCTTCGTCTACACTAACGACCCAAGCGAAGATGATTTTTCTATACGTCTTACAAAGCGGGTGGAAAATCTTAAGCAAAGTGAACGATTCAGGGAGGCATACGCCACAATGGGTATATGGGAAATGGACATACGCCGTCAAGAACGGAAGGAAGCCTTGGCAGAAGGCCGCGCTCTGGGAGCAGAAGAAAGATCCGTGGAGGATGCTGTAATCGCCGTAAGGGAATTTAACATAGACCCCCAGCTTGCCGCAGAAAAAATGAAGGCACCTCTCGAAAAAGTAATGGAAAAGCTCAAGCAAAAATGATTTCCGCCTTTTTCTAGAATTCCCCCTTGTTTTTTCTACAAAATGCACATATACTAATATAAAAGCAAAGTTAGAGTTTTCATAAAAAGTCATTGTTATTCAAAAAGTGAAAAAATTTTGGAGGTTTTGATTTGACAGGACTTTTTTTTGCTTTGGCTATTAGTGTAACTTTTTACTTGGGAACAAAATTCTTTATAAAATTCATAGATTGGCCAAAGTAAGAGCCAGATGCAACTCTGATTCTTGCAGAGGGGAACTATGAATTCTGCATTTTCAAATCTAATTACAATCAAAAACTGCCGTATACATGATTCAGGCCGGGTAAAATTACCTAAGCTCGACTGGGAAATGAAAAGCGGGGAAGCCTGGCTTGTAATAGGACCAAACGGCGGAGGAAAAGCGGAATTCATCAAAGGCCTTGAAGGACAGCTTGAAATCTCCCCAAACGAACTCACTGTAGAACAGTTGTCGTCCGGTCAAACAGCCCTTTATTCATCTGCATTCAGCCAAAAAGGCTCCATAGCAATTGTCTCTTTGGAAAAAGCCGCATCTTTAATAGAAGAAGAAAGGCAGCGCGACGAAAGCGAAATCATGGACAAAGAAGATGAAGGGCGAACCGGAAGACAGTACATCTGCGAAGTGCTTGGCGGTTCAAACAAAAAGGGTGCCCCCCTGCCGCCAATAGCCTCCCGTCTGGAAACCATGCCGCAGATAAAGCTTTGCGGTGTAGAAAAAATCCTTGACCGCGGGCTGCGCTACATGTCCACAGGAGAAATCCGAAGGACGCTCCTTTGCAGGGCCTTGCTTTCCGGTGCTGGACTTTTAATTCTAAGCGACCCTTTTGCAGGACTTGATGCAGAATCACGCCGCATACTCCTTGAATTCTTTAATACGATTGCAAAACGCCAGCTTACTTTGGCAGACGGCGGAACCAGTGGCGGAAATGCTTCCACAAACAGCGGATTCCCCAGAATAATTTTGAGCATGGAACGCTGGCACGAAATTCCAGACGCAATAAACCGCGTTGTAGAATTTACAGAAAAAAAGATTTCCTTCTGCGGCAGCCGTGACGAATACGAAAAAATCGTAGAGGCAAGCAGGCAAAAACGCCTTGCAGAACGCGAAGAGCAAAAGCAGAACTTCCTTGATGAACTAAAAAAAATCCGCGAAAACAACAAGGCTCTTTCCGAAAGCATAAACAACACACCCCTACCCCCAAGCCTCATCAAATTTGAAGACGTAAACGTAGGCTGGGGCGACCACCACGTTCTTGTAAACCTGAACTGGGAAGTTAAACCGGGCGTGCACTGGCTCTTGCGCGGACCAAACGGTTCTGGAAAAACCACAATCCTTGAACTCATCACCGGGGACAACATGCAGGTCTTCCGCGAAAAAGTAAGCCTCTTTGGAAAGCGCCGTGGAAGCGGAGAAACAATCTGGGACATAAAAAAACAGCTTGGAATCGTAAGCTACCGTCTCCACGTTGAATACAGAATGGTCGGTGGAACAGAGCTCCAGGACGTTATCATAAGCGGTTTCCACGACAGCATAGGCCTTTACGAACAAGCCACCGACTTTGAAGTTGCAGCCGCCCACGAATGGCTAAAACTTGCAGGCTTTCAGGGCAGGGAACACCAGACCTTCTCTTCCCTAAGCTACGGTGAACAGCGGGCAGTCCTAATCATAAGGGCCGCAGTAAAAACACCCCGCGTCTTAATCCTTGACGAACCCTGCCACGGCCTAGACGAAAACTACCGCCAAAAAATCCTAGACCTGCTGGAAACAATTGCAGACACAGGAACCACAACCCTCCTGCACGTAACCCACGACCCTGCCGAAGTCCTCGAATGCGAAAAGCACATCCTGGAACTGCACCCCGACCAGGAGCCGATGTATAGGATTATAGAAGAAAGCTAGCGGGCAAACAGCCCCTTAACCAAGTCAATCACTTTGTCAAAGAAGGATGCAATTATCTTTACGATGTTGGCACCGGCAAGGAAGGTTCCCAGAGTGCTGCCAAGGCTTGACAGGATAAAGACAAGAAGAACGCGGAGCAGCCTGTTTTTATAGAAGCCCTTTATGGAAGTTGCATCCTGCTGCATGGTTTCCATGTCCTGAACTTTTGGCTTGCAGATTAAGGCCTGTACAATTCCGGCTACGATTCCAATTCCTATGAAAGGACAAAGCGACGTTAGCGGCGCACCTATTGCAGAGACAAGGATTGTTATTGGATGGGCACCTGCTATCAGGGCTCCAATTCCTGCAAGGGCGGCATTCCACCAGACCCATGCACTTAGCATGTCAAATCCCTTTTTACGTCCACCGATTACAAATCCTGCCACAATCACTGCAATAATCAAAAGCGGAATAATCCACATTGCAATCTTTGAGGCAAGGGACTTTGGCGGAACTTCGCTTATGTCAGAACAGTCCGGGGATTCCGTTCCGGCGGCAATGTCGCTTATGTGCTTCTGGACACCCTTCAAATGACCGGCACCAAGCACCGCAAGAACCTTGTTTCCAGGGCACTGCCAGATATGGCTTGCAAGATAGCGGTCGCGCTCATCTATAAGGACTTCTTTTACCTTGGGAAAGTATTCTGCAACTTCTCCCATCATGGCATCCATTTCGTTTGTCTTCTTTAGGTTTTCAATTTCGTCCGGAGCGGCTTCTTCTTTTGCAAAGGCACTGGCAATAAGAACACTCAGGAGCTTGCATTTGCCCCAGAATGAATTCTTTGCCCAGGCACGCCTCATCGTTACAGCAATCGGGCGGTCAACCATATACTGGGGAATGTCCAGGGACTTTGCCTTGTTGATTGCGGCAATCATTTCCTGACCAGGCTTAACACCAGTCCCCTGCCCCATGCGCTTTTGGTAAGCGGCAAGAATCAGGTTGGAAAGCATTAAAAAGCCCTGCTTGTTTTTTAGAACCTTTATAATGTCCATCTTGCGCCAAGCTTCGGGATCCTCTATGCTGGCAAGCCTTTTCTGATCCAGTTCTATGGCAACAGAATCAGGATTTTCTTTTTCTACGGCTAGCTCCACTTCCTCCATGCTTTCTTTTGAAACATGGGCGGTTCCCACGAGGACAAATTCCCTGCCGGCAACAACAAGATGTTTTTGCGTGTTGGAGTCTCTGGCGGCAACATTATTTTGCGCTGTCATTTGGCTGCACACTCCATTCAGCAAGGCGGTATTCAAAGAACATTGGGCAATTCATGGAAAGAACCTTTGCGTACCATTCGCGGGAAGCTTCAACCCCACCGTAAAGTTCATACAAAAGGCCAAGGTAGAAATACATCTTTCCCTGCTGCTGGCGGCTGCCCAACTGTGCAATCTTCTGGGCAAGCGGCATTTCTCCGCCCCTGTCGTGGAAGACGCGGAGCATTGCGTATTCAATGGAAGACCTGTCCATCTTGCGCAAAACCTTGTCGCTAAATTCGCGGGCTTTAAAGCTGTTGTTCTCGCGGTAGTAGCAATATGTAATCATCAGCGGATAGGAAATATTGTCCTTCTGCTTTTCGTAGCACTTCTCGAATGCCTCGCGCGCAAGTGTCCACTGCTCTTTGTGCAGGTAGATTACGCCAAGCTCTTCGTAGGCAAAATAATAGTCAGGATTCAGCTTTACAACCATCTTGTAGTCTTCGCAAGCCTGGTCAAGCATATTCTCTGCATCGTACAAACCGCCGCGGTAGGCATAGGCAAGGAAGTAGTCCGGCTGAAGCTTAATTGCCTTTGTCCAAGCCTTAATTGCGTTCTCGGAATGTTCCATTGTGTTCTCATACATTCCGTAGTCCATAAGGTAGTCGTAGTTTTCGGAGTCAAGTTCAAGGGCCTTTTCTGCGTAAGAGGAAGCAATCTTGTTTTCCTTGTTGGCAGCGGCAATTTTTCCAAGGTAGGAATAGCCAGGTGCATAGGTTGGGTCAATTTCTATGATTGATTTGAAGGTTTTCTTTGCCTTTTCATCATCCTTAAGGTAATAGGCGGCTCTACCAACACCAAACTTTGCGTCCACATTGTTGCTGTCGTTGACCAGGGCCTTTTCGTAGTATGCAAGTGCCTGCTTGTAGTTCTTGCGGGCAAAATAGTCATCGCCAATGGTTATGTTTGCGGCAGAATTGTACGGATCTTTCTTTAGAAGCTCATTCACAAGGGCTGACTTTGTCTTTGTGTCCCCCTGGGCAGTTGCAATTACAATGCCAAGTTCCAAAGCGTCCTGGTTGCCCGGGTTGGCAGTTCTTAGCGAAGAACAAATCTGAGAGGCTTCCTTGTAGTTTCCAGCGCTAAGGTTGAGTGCCGACTTAAGGTAAAGAATGTCAAAATCCTCGGAAAGCTCTGCAGGAAGGGTGTCAAAAAGCTTGAGGGTTTCCTGCGGAGAAGACTTTGCAAGCGAATTCTGAAGGCTTTGGATAAAATTATTCTTGGAAAGTCCCAAATTGTATGCGGCTTCCGCCTGTGTGCTACCGTACCTGTCCTGTCCGGCGGCAGAAGCAGAAAAAGGTGCTGCAAAACATACTGCAACAGCTACAAAAACGGCAATCTTGTTTTTAACAAAATTATTCATCATTTACTCCCACTATTATTTTCATCTATAATAACATGCTCTTGAATTTTGCACCCATTATATATAAAATAACCAAAATGCGTAAACATCCTGTTAGAAAATTTTTAGGACTCACAGTACTCTACGCCGTTGTTATTGTCGGCATCTTTGTACTTCAATTTAAGACCGAATCCGTTTTTACCAAAACTTTTGGTGAACTGCGGGTTTCTATGGCTCAAACCGAGACAAAAAACCAGGAAACGGTTTTAAAAAACCAGCTGCAGGCCAATTTTAAGGGGCTTACCTTTGTGGCAAACTCAAACAACCCTGCAACCGTATCCAACTCGGCAGAAGAAGGTTCTTCCACAAACCTGGTTCTTGCTTCTTGGAAAGAACTCAACCCAAATTCCGTTGAATTTGGATTTACGGACGGCAGCACGCTCACCTTCTCTGTTTCGGACAGCACTCCAAACGCATTCCTTACGATTAGCGCCATCCCATCCGGCAACAACAACACGCTTTCCATCGTATGCAAGACAGCAGGCGGCTACAGTGTAAAAGAAGCAAGCTCAAACCGCATGATTCTTAGCACCAGGGACAAAATGTATTCCCTTAACGCTCCCCGCCTGGAAAATGACCGCATAGTGTTTACAAAAGAAAGCCCCCTCGCTTCCTACACCGCATACGATCCTTCAAAGCACTTTGAATTTACCGCTGCAGCAGGCATAGAAGGCTGTGACGCAAACACATACACTGCAAAAGTTGAACAACTCAGGAACGCCATAGTTACTCAGTTTGAACACGCGGCATCCTCTTCTCAGGTTTCAAGCCTCACGGAAAAGGAAATCACCGCCTACGTTGCCGAAATGTGCTCCCACGAACGCTACAACAGGGCAATAGACACTGTTCCGTCATCATTCAAGCAGGGTAACAAGCGCACATTCCTTTCCGTACCATACTTTGCAGGCCTTGTGGCCATGGACGAAACCCTTGTCTCCCACAACCAGAGGCTGGAATCCCTTGTCCAGAGCGCAATCCAGGGCAAGAACCCGGACATCTTTACTGTTGAAGGAATCAGCGACTACATCCTGCGCGAAAAGAAAAAGCCTTCCGCAAAGACGCTGCTTTCACTTCCTGCCACGATGGCTTCCTTTGAGCCAACCGTTAGCCAGGCATTCGGACTTATTACTGTTTACGCAAAGCTTTACAAGACCGACCCGGACACAGCAGCCCTTCTTGCCTCCGCAATAGAGCCCTGTACAAAGGTTATCCAGGAAAACACAAAGCTGGAAGACGGAATCATAACCGTTACAGAAAACGACATTCCGCTAAGCCCGGTACAGGCAGTGGAAGCCGGCTGGGCCTTGATTCAGTTGGGACGCATCTCTTCCAGACCGGAAATTGAAGACACGGGCCGCCTCTTGGCAAACCAGAACCTTACGGAAGAAACGCTTTCAAACCTTCAGTCCTTGGCGGAACTCTACCCGCTGCTTGCAGAAAACAAATTCTACCCGCACACACAGATATTGGGCTACTACGGTTCAGAATGTGTATGGGCTTGGACCTGCGCATCTTCCATCAGGTACTCGCTCATGCCGGGCGGAGTCGTAAACATCAACGTAGACTTCCCGCTTACCTATTCACACTACATCCTGATGAAAGGCGTTCCAACCTTCCACGCAAACATAGAAATCCAGGGATTGCGCTTTAGGACTGACCCCCGCTTTGAATTCTACAATTCTTCGGGCTACGTCTACAACGAAGTCACAAAAACCTTATATTTAAAGAGCCGCCACAAATCCCAGGTTGAACTTGTAAGGCTTTTCTGTGACCGCGCAAGTAACTTTACGGAAAAATAAAAGTTTACAAGACAGGAGCTTTTACCGACAATAAAACAAAAGCTTTACGAGTTGAGTTTATTGAATTTAGAAAACAGAGGAACCAGATGAAAAAACTTTCTACACTTATTTTTGCGGCAATCTTTGCAGTCATTACAGTTGCAGCCGCCCAGACTTCTACGGCCGCAAAGCCACGCACCGCAGCTCAGCTTAAAAAAATCCTTATGTCGGACTATTCGCTTCCAACAAATGCCAAGGTAATTTCTATTGGCATGGTGAACAATGACGAAGAAAATAACTTCCAGCTTGTTCAGGTAACACGCTTCTGGTCACTTCCATATTCTCCGGTACAGCACAGCCGCTACGACCTTGTTGTTTTTGAAGGGGACAAAGTTGTTGGCTGCTATTCAAACTTCATAGAAAACAAGCCGCTCATCAACGGTTGCAAGGCCACTTTTAACGGAATTGACTCTTCACTTGGCAACGAAATTGACTTTGCCGACGGAGTTCCGCTTATGGTAACAATCGCAGGCGAAACATACAGCTTTAAGGACGTGGACTTTGTAAGCCCGGCATACGAAGCTGAAGAATAAAAAACACCTGTAAAAGCGATCTTGATTAAAAACCTACGCCCGATTGTAAGGGCGGCGCAGCCGTTCCGAAGGAATGGAGGGGGTTAGGGCCCCCCGGAACCCTGAAAAGCGGGTAAAATTGTCCTCCTTGGCAATTTTACCCGTTAGTTAACGCAAACAAACAACGCACCCTCCATGGTGCTGGCAGTTCTAGATTTGGGGAAAATTGCCAAGGAGAGTTTGTCCGGTCCCGAAGGGCCGGGCACAGTAAAAATAGGCATGCCGTCCAAAAAAAATTCCTACAAAACTTCCGCCCCACCTTCCATTAATTCCGCAAGCTCATCGTCATTGTCCGCAATAAGGTAAGAGGCAAAATAGAGTGCCACGGTAGATTCCGTCGTCAGAGCCCCCATGGGCACAGCTCCCTTGCTCCAAACTTCCGCGCTTGTTGAATAAGAAGAAAAGTCCACCGAATTTTCCTGCTGGGAAGTGCAGTAGAATTTTTTGCCTTTTTTGTGACCGCTAAGAAGAAGTGGCTTTAGCGAATAGTCACCACCCTTCATGTTGCCCGTACCGGAAGCATAAAGTTCAAGGATTATTGTGTCCGCACCGTCGGTTCCGTTTATCATTTTTTCAAGGCGGCAGCAGGTAAGACCGGGGTAGAGCCTTACTACGGCAAGCCTAAATGCCGCTTCGTTAAAAAGACGTGTCATTATGCTGGATTCAGGAAGGCTTACGGTTTCAAAAATGCGGCTGGTCTGGCAGTTGGCATAGAATTTTGGCAAGTCCATGTTCCAGTTGGCAAAAATTCCGCCTTTGTTGCTTCCAGATGAATCTTTTTTGCCAGAACCCACAAATTTTAGGTTGAGAGGAGAGTACAAAGTTCCACCAAAGGCTACGTAGACTCCGTTTTTTTTGCTGCGGGCGGTTTTTACTGCAAGGGCTATGTTTTCCCTTGCTTCCACGCTGTCCTGCGGCAAAGAAACTGATGCTGTAAGCACTACCGGGACAGAAGACGATGCAAACAGCCAGAACAAAAGCGCGGCTGTATAAGGCAGGGTGTCCGTTCCGTGGGTTACTACAATACCGTTTGCGGTTCCGCTTTCCATACGCTCCTTTATTGCGGCTACCAGGGCTGCCCAGTCACCGGGTTCAGTCTCTTCGCTGAGCATTGAGCGCACAGGCGTTACGATTACAGGCTCCTTGTCGGATGTTTCCAGAAGCTCACGGATTACCTTTGCGTCCCCCGGCACAATCGTTCCGGAAGAATCTTTTTTGGCAGAAATTGAACCGCCCATCGTAAGAATATAGACTACGCTTATTTTTAGGTAGGACTTTATAATGCTTTTTACCTTTGCGGGAACAGCACGGCCTTCTGTCTTTTTCATTACAAGCCCCGTAATTCTGTCCAGAGGCGCCATGTCTCCGATCTTTAGCGCAGCGGCACTTTTTTGGTCTTCTTCCAGGGCTTCTTTTACAAAAGGCAGTATCTCTTCTTCTTCGGAAAGCAGCGTAAGGTTCTTGCTTTTTACAATTTCCTCAGGCTCCTCCCCTGTAGAAAAGGTTTCCTGCATTAGGCTTTTTGCTATTCCTGAATGAATTTTTCCCTCGCCAAGCATTTTCATTATGGAAGCAAACCTTTGCGCATTCAGCTGACCCGCATTGATTCCGCTTTTCTTTTGGTTAAGGAGCTTCATCAGTTCACCGGCCATCCAGTGGGAAGTAAGCAGCGGTTCTGCCCCGGCTTGCACGGCTTCTTCAAAGTAGTCGGCTATGTCTTTTTTTGAGCACAAAAAGCGGGCCCTAAGCCTGGAAAGACCATACTGCTTCATAAAACGTGAGCGTCTTGCGGAGGGAAGCTCTATGGGAACAGAAGTGCCACTTCCAGCCTGATGAATCAGCATTACCTGAACTAAAGGCTCCACCATCTTAAACTGGTTTGCAAAGCTTTCGCGGTTCTGCCAGGTCTGCGACATTTTGCTTTCTGCAATCCACAAGCGGCTTTCGCTGGTGATTTTTCCGCCGGCAGAAAGGATTTCTTCTTGGCGGGACAGTTCAGCATTTACGGCATCGCGCACAAAGTTGAATGAATTAAGGTTGCGGAGTTTTACAAGACCCTCCAGATCCCCTTCACCCAAGCCAGATTCGTCGGAAATGCAGACGTAGGCATTGCACCTTATGCTGCCCTCGTCAAGGTCGCCCGTTACAAGCTTAAGGTAGGAAAGCGTCGTGTAAAGCTCGTTAAGAAAGAGCTCGGCCTCTTCCCCAAGCTCAAAGACTGCGCTGGTGCGGATTCTCATGCTGGGGCAGCCTGCAAAGGTCCAGTCCATGTGTGCCTTTCCGCCATTCTTGCCGCTTGAGCGAACCAAATGGCCGGCATTTTCTTCTATGCGCACTTCTTCAAAAGTAATTTTCTTTGGCTTTTGGTGGAACATTATGTCCAGGCTTCCACCGTGCCCCACTTTTACGGAAAAGCCGGTAAAGTTGCGGTCATCCGGCGGCTCCTGAACCTTACCGGTCAAATGCTCAAGAAAAACCTTCTCTTCCACTGTTCCGCCAACCGCGCGCACAAAAGACACCACCTTGTGGAGAACTGACGGTTGTACCGCAACGGAAAGAACCTTTGCCCCGCCATTGTTGCGCTTAAGGAATTCAGCCTTTGCAGTAAGTATGTCATGCTTGCCGGAAGACTCACTTTCTGTTAAAAAAACACCGGGTACGGCAGAGAGGAGCACCCGAACTTCCAAATAAATATAAGTCTTATACATATGTATCTTTTCAGTACCTAAGTTTTTTAAAGTTTTGTCAACAGAGAAATAGCTTTTTCTGTTAAAATTTTAAAAAAAATTTTCTAAATTATACCTCTTTTTTAAAAAATATGGTATAATATATTTCATATTATAGGAGAATCAGTTGAACAAGAGAGATTTCCCCAAAATCCACTTCTACGACCAGGATTTTGTAGATATATACGACAAAACATGGAACTGGCTGTCTGACTATTGGATTGATCCGGCAAACGGAGAAAAATCAGCAGATGGTCTTTTTGTATACCCGGTAGCACAGCAGGGGCAGACTCTCTTAATACTCGACCAGGCGGAAGCCATATTCTCTTCGTTCTTTCTGGTTTATTCAAACAGAAATTTCCCCGCAAACAAGAACATAGACTATTTTTATGCCCGTCAGGAAGAAAACGGTGCCATCCGCTGGAAGTACGACACCCAGACCAACCTGCCGGTAACAGACAGCTCAAACCCCGAAGGCATAGGCATACCTATCTTTGCATGGGCAGAATTCAACCTTTACCACAAGAGTGCCAACAAGCGCCGTATAAAGGAAGTAATGCCGGTTCTCCAAAGGTACATGGACTGGATTGAGCGCACCTTCAAGCAGCCAAACGGCCTTTATTCCGTGCCATTCCAGTTCTCCACAATGTTCAACTCTCCGCGCAAGGGAGCCTTCTACCCTGTAGACTTCAACTGCTGCATGGCAATAAACGCTTCCTACATGTCCGCCCTGGGAGACATCCTTAACGACAAGGATTTGAGCTTTAAGTACAAAAAAATGTACTTTAGCCTTAAAACAAGAATCAACTCACTCATGTGGGACAACGACACAGGCTTCTACTACGACTTGGACAAGGACGAAAAGCGCCTTTCACAAAAGACCATCGCAGGATTCTGGCCGCTTCTAGCAGAACTTCCAAACGCAGACCGTGCCGACGTGCTTATTGAGCATCTTAGCAACCCCGACACCTTTGGAACAGACCATCCTTTCCCAACTTTGAGCGCAGACAGCCCGGAATTCAAGGAAAGCGGAGAAGGCTTCCTGGGTTCAGTATTCCCGCCATTCAACTTTATGGTAATAAAGGGCCTGGAGCGTTACCAGCGCTACGCATTTGCCCGCGAGTGCGCAATACGCCACCTCTACTACATACTGGAAGCTTTAAGTCCCCTTAATTCAAAAGAAAAAGGTGATTTGTACGAGGCCTATCTTCCCACAAAAGAAGGCCCTGCCCAGCTAAAGAACAATGCCGACTTCCCGCGCAAGAGGTTCCTGCACTTTACGGGACTTTCCACAATCGCCCTGATGATAGAAAACGTAATAGGCCTTAGCATAAGCCTTCCACGCAAAACCGTAGACTGGGTAATCCCCAATCTTGAAATCATGGGAATTGAAAAGCTCTCCCTCAAGCGCAACCTTATCACAATCCTCAGCAACAAAAGTACGCGCGGTTGGGAAATCCAGATGGAAAGCGAAAAGCTCTACTACTTTACAATCAACATCCTTGACCAAAAGAAGAAGACGCTCCCAATCCCATCCGGAAAGTGCTCCATGCTTATAGACAAACTCTAGGATGCAACAGCAGGCTGTTATAGAAATCGGCTCCACAGGCATACGCATGCTTGTGGTCGAAATCACAGAAGACAAAAAGCGCAATATCCTCGACAGAAGCGAACTCCCGGCGAACATTGGGCGTGACGTATTCACATCCGGAGTCATCAGCAGGGAAACCATGATTTCCTGCCTGCAAATTCTCCGCCGCTTTGCAGAACAGCTAAAATCCTGGGGCATCCAGCCAAAAGACACAATCGTCCTTGGAACCAGCGCAGTCCGAGAATCCACCAACAGGGACCCCTTTGTTGACAGAATCAAAATCAAGACAGGCTTTACCGTACGCGTAATAGACGGCCTGGAAGAAAACCGCCTCATGTACATAGCCGTAACCGAATGTCTAAAAGGCGCAACTGTAGACGGCCAGGACATAATGCAAGACGACTCCGTCATACTGGAAATTGCTGGCGGCACTACGGAAATGATGCTCATAGAAAACGGCCGCATGGTTGGAGCGCACAGCATAAGGCTTGGAACCGTAATCATAGAGCAGCAGGTCCGTTCTATAAAAGGCGGAATAGAAGACGCCCGCAGTTATATAGAAGAATTCATCCGCAACTCAAAGTCCCAGTTCAACGCGGAAATGAACCTGGACAAGGTAAAAAAATTCATAGCAGTCGGCACAGACATGAAAATTGCCGCCCTTTTTACAGGAAAATCCATTACCCCCTTCCTCTGGCAAATTCAGAGGGAAGACTTTGACCGCTTTGCAGACGAAATCCAGCGTTACAGCGTAGAAGAAGTAATTGCAAAATTCAAGCTGAACTATTCGGATGCCCAGACATTCAAAATTTCCCTGCTAACATACAAATATTTCATCCAGCTAACAAGGGCAAGCTCCATCATCGTACCGGAAACATCCCTTAGGGAAGGCGTAATAATAACAAACATAGCAAACCCTTCCGGAGAACTCCAGCTGGAATTCTCCGCACAAGTAGCAGCAAGCGCGGCGGCACTGCTAAGAAAATTCCAGGGGGACGAAAAGCACGCGGAATATGTACGCAGCATGGCACTGCGCATCTACGACTCAATGCAGATGGAACTGGGGCTACCTGCCCACACCCGCCTTCTTTTGGAAATAGCTTCAATCTTGCACGACGCAGGAATGTTCATCGGGGCAAAGAACCACAACCTGCACAGCGAATACATCATCAAAAACAGCGAAATCTTTGGCCTTTCCCGCGACGACATTTCCATCGTTGCACAGATTGCCCGCTACCACAAGGGCACAAAGCTGCCTTCCGATGACGCAGAATTCAAACTGCTCCCAAGGGAAACCCGCATGACGGTGCTAAAGCTCACCTCCATCTTGCGCGTAGCAGATGCCCTGGACAGAAGCCACAGGCAGCACCTTGCGGACTTTACCATAAACTTTGCAAAGGACAGCATTACATTCCGGGTAAAGGGACGCAACAACCTGAACCTGGAAAAACTTGCCATAGAAGAAAAAGGCGGCCTTTTCGAAAACGTATTTGGCTATAAAATAGTATTGGTCTGAATACTTTTTTGGACCGTATTTTTTTTGCTAACCCGCTTTCCAGGGTTCCGCGGGACCCTACCCGCTCCATTGCCTGTGGCAACGGGCTGCGCCCGCCCTTACAATCGGGGGTAGGCTTTTTTTTGCAAAAGGAGGACTTATGCCTGCTAACTATAAATTCTTTAACCGCGAACTAAGCTGGATAGAATTCAATGCCCGCGTTTTAAACGAAGCCTGCCGCAAAGAAGTGCCACTTTTAGAAAGGCTTGCATTCTTGGGAATCACCTCCACAAACTTTGAGGAATTCTTTCAAGTGCGCGTAGCTTCCATAAAGCGTCAAAAAGAAGAAGACCCCCACTTTATAGACTCAAGCGGATTTACCCCCAGCCAGCTCTTAAAGCAAATCTCCAAGCGCTGCCACGAAATTGTAAAATTGCAGTACGAAACCCTTTGCAACGACATTCTGCCAAAGCTTGCCGCAAAAGGAATTGCCTACATTCCTCCAGAAAAGCTTTCCGCCGAGCAAAAATCCTTTACGCAAAACTATTTTTTGCACGACATTTCCCCTGTCCTAACCCCCCAGCGGGCAGACGGCATTGTCTTTCCAAGCATAAGGGGCGGCTCCCTCTACGCAGCATTCATCCTTGTGCCAATGCCAGGCATTCACCTAAAGCAGACCCCGCTTTCCGCAGCAATCGATTCCGACTATACACTAGCCCTGGTTCAAATTCCGTCAAACCTTCCGCGCATAATTCAGCTCCCGGAAGCATCTTCGCCAATGCAAAAACAGTTTGCCACTCTGGACGACATTATTGCCCTCTACGGCCGCGAACTTTTCCCCGGCTACAATGCAAAGGAAACGCTGCTTTTTAAAGTTGACCGCGACGCAGACCTTGCAGTTGACGAAGACGCAACCTCCAACTACATTCAGGCCATGGAAAAAGTCTTGGAAAAAAGACAGAATTCCTTTGCAGTCCGCATGGTGTGCAACTCAACAAGTGCAAAAATCCGCAGCATAATCCAGGAAAAGCTAAACTTGCCCGACGACGACGTTTACCAGGTAGACGGACTCTTTGACCCGGAAACTCTCATGCAGATTTCCCCCCTTGCAGAAGGCCTTCCCACTGCCAAGGAACTTACCTACCCCGAATGGAAGCATTTTTTCCCGCAGGACCTGCCGGAAGAAGACACCTTCTGGAACACCTTCCGCCAACACGACGTGCTTCTTAACGTACCCTACCAAAGCTACGACCCGGTAGTAAAATTCATAAGGGACGCCGCAAAAGACCCCGGTGTGCTTGCCATAAAAATTACGCTCTACAGAACCGGCAACGACAGCCCAATCATAAGCGCACTGGAAGCCGCAGCCCAAAGCGGAAAAGCCGTTACAGCCTTTGTTGAACTAAAGGCACGCTTTGACGAGCAGCGCAACATAACCTGGGCATCCCAACTGGAAAAAGCCGGTGTCACTGTAATCTACGGAGTTGTAAATTTAAAGGTCCACGCAAAAATATGCCTTGTAATCAGGCGGGAAAGCGACGGAATAAGGCGCTACATCCACCTTAGCACAGGCAACTACAACCCAAAGACGGCATGCCACTACCAGGACTTTTCCATCTTTACGTCCAACTACGACATTGCAAACGACGCAACCCTCTTCTTTAACGTAATCTCGGGCTACAGCGCAATCCAGCCAATGCACCACCTCTTTATGGCACCTGTCACGCTAAAAAGCCGCCTTATAGAAATGATTGACCGCGAAATCCGCCAGAGCACCCACGACTCGCCCGGACTAATTGTTGCCAAGATGAACAGCCTCTGCCACACGCAAATCATAGAAAAGCTCTACCAAGCATCCCAGGCCGGTGTAAAAATCATGCTGAACGTAAGGGGAATCTGCACGCTAATACCTGGTGTAGAAGGCATGAGCAAAAACATCAGCGTGGTAAGCATTGTAGACCGCAACCTGGAGCACAGCCGCGCCTTCTATTTTCAGAACGGAGGCAACGAAGAACTATACCTTAGCAGCGCAGACTGGATGGACCGCAACCTTGACCGCCGCATAGAACTTATGTTCCCGGTACGCGACCAGGAAGTCTTTAAGCAGCTAAAAGACATGCTCTTTTTGTACTTTAGGGACAACACCCACAGCCTTACTTTGCAAAGTGACGGAAGCTGGAAAGAAAAATCGCCTTCTGCAAGGGAAGCTGCCATCAGGGTTCAGGAAGAATTCCACACAAGGTACAAAAGACTTGCCGAACAGGTAAAATCTCCCAAAACGGAATTCATCATTAGGCGAAAGGATTAGGGTATCACTGATTAATCCAGAATAATGTCATTATCGGGCTTGACCCGATAATCTATTTAGAAGAACTATGTGTTTGCATAGCCAACTGACCTTCCGCACATTACGGCCTACCCCCGATTGGAAGGGTTGCGCAGCAAGACCGCCGCAAGGCGGGCCGGAGCGAAAGCGTAGCCCTGGAAAGCGGGTTAGCAAATTAAGGCAGGTCCAAAAGAATAAGAAGAAAATTTCTTTCTAAACCCTTACACGCCCTCTAAAACTGCGCGCAAGAGTAAGCCTGTCCGCATACTCAAGGTCTCCCCCAACAGGAAGCCCGGAAGCAAGACGCGTTACCGTGCAAGAGTCACCTGCACTGTCTGCAAGCATCCGCTGAATGTAAAGGGCCGTCGTGTCGCCTTCAACAGTTGGGTTTGTAGCAAGAATCACTTCCTTTACATTACCCTCTTTTACCCGCTGAATCAGTGAATCTATCCTAAGCTGGGAAGGTCCAATTCCGTCGAGCGGAGAAATAACGCCACCAAGCACATGGAAAAGTCCGTGGTATTCGTGGGAATTGTCTATAGTAGAAACATCCTGCGCCTGTTCCACCACACAGATTGTTGAGCGGTCCCTTGTCATATCCGAGCATACCTGGCACAAGTCGCTTTCCGTCCATGAACCGCATACAGGGCAGGGCTTTATCCTGCTTTGCAAAGTGGCAATCTGCTGGGAAAAGCGTTCCATAAAAGATGGGTCTGCCTTTAAAAGGTGGTTTGCAATGCGGGCAGCGCTTTTTTTACCAATACCGGGAAGGCGGGAAAAACTTTCGGTAATTTCGTCAAGTGC
This sequence comes from Treponema sp. UBA6988, assembly GCA_002448445.1. Classification (GTDB taxonomy): domain Bacteria; phylum Spirochaetota; class Spirochaetia; order Treponematales; family Treponemataceae; genus Treponema_D. The sequence goes on along the minus strand of DJYC01000028.1, from coordinate 80,593 downwards.
GTTCATCTTTTACAGACCAAGTCCGGGAAGATTCATTCCGGAAAGCATGGGGCCAAGCTCTGCCTTTATCTGATCCTGAACACGGGACATGGCATCATGGTGGGCAGCCTTTATCAAGTCCTGCAGCATGGGAATGTCGCGGTTGTCCACGCAAATGGGGTCAAGATGAATGTCCACAAGCTCAAACTTGCCGTTAAGGGTAACATTCACCATATTTCCGCCGGCAGAACCAGTTGCGGTAATAGTGGAAAGCTTTTCCTGGGTCTGCTCAAGCTGCTCCTTTAGTCCGTTAAGATTTCCAAGATTTTTTAGCATTTCAAAAGGATTCATTTTTCACTCCATCAATTTTAGTTTATTCCAATAACGCTGCCTTTAAACGTATCCCGCAAAAGCTGCACTTGCACCGGCAAATCAGCAAGGGTCACTTCTGGCTTGCGCTCTATATGCACAGGCTTAAAATCTATCCTGCGCCCATACACTTTTTCTAGGTAGGACGCAAACTTAGCCGCATTCTGCTCCAGCTGCATAATCTCGAATGTGTTTTCCGTGCACAAAACAAGAGTGTCGCCTCCCAGCTTCCAGTCAAAGGTCTTTTCCAAAAGCCCCGCAATAAGTGGCTCGTTTACGGAAAAGTCAGAAATCATCGTGGCCCTGACTTTTTGAATGTCGCCCGTGTCCACAGAAGAAACAGGAACTTCCGTCTGCGGTAAATCTGATTCTGCCTGTTCTGTCTGCTCTGTCTGCCCAAGAGGGGCTGCTTGCTCTGGAGCCGCCTCGCTTGAAGTGCTTACCTGCCCTTCTGGAGAAGGCTGCCAGTCAAAGCCGCCCTGCCATTCACCTTCATCCGGTGCAGGTGGTTGCTCACTGTCCTCCCAAGAAGAAGCTGCGTCTGCCCCAATGTTTTCCGCTGAATTTGTATCCGGCGGTTCAGCTCCGCCATCAGGAAAAGGGTGACTTTGCCCCCCGGAATCTTCCTGCAAAGCCGCAAACTGGGGAACATAAGCACCACCGCTTTTAGCTCCAGCTTGGGAAGAAGTGCCTGCCTGGGAAGAAGTGCCTGCTTGGGAAGAAGAAACACCCGCCTCGCTTGCCACAGCTGAAGCTGCAACAGAAGCGGAAGCCCTAACAGATTCATCAAGCAAAGGCTTAACCGCATCCACCGCCTTCTTTACGTCAGCAGGACTAACGTATTCAGAAAGCCAGCAAAGACGGCTAACCGCAAGCTCAAATTCATAGCGGGGGCTAAGCGAATAACGGATGTCCCTGTAAAGCTGCATGAACAAGCCCAAAGCCCGCTCAATCTGCACGGAATTCCATGCATCCAGAACCTCTGCAGAAAAACGCTCGGCAGACTGGCCAAGAAGGGCCTCTTTTTTTACGCCGTTCTTAATCAGCAAAACAGAGCGGAGATAATCCGTACAGTTGGAAATAAGCTGCTCAATGCTAACACCGTTCTGCATGTATTCATCAAGCTTCAAAAGCGCATTGGTGGAATCCCCCTTAACGCAAAGGCCAAAAAGCTCGTTAAGCCGGTCAACGCCAACAAGGCCAAGCTTGTCGCGGATCTTTTCGTAGGTAATCTCGCCACCGCTAAAAGCCGCAACCTGGTCAAAAAGCGTGTAGCTGTCGCGCATACTGCCGCCGCTTTCCCTGGCAATCCAGTAAAGCGCCTCGTCATCAGCCTTAATTCCGCTCTCCTGTGCAGCAAGGGCAAGCTGTTCCTTAACCTTTTCCACCGGAACCAGGCGGAAGTTGAACTGCTGGCAGCGGGACTTTATGGTAGCCGGAACCTTCTGAAGCTCCGTAGTGGCAAAAATAAAGACAACGTATGGCGGCGGCTCCTCAATTGTCTTTAAAAGCGCATTAAAAGCGCTAGTAGAAAGCATGTGAACTTCGTCTATAATGTAAATCTTGTAGCGGCAAGAGTTCGGGGGAAAAAGAACCTCGTCCTTGATTTGGCGCACATCATTAACGCTCGTATTGGAAGCACCGTCAATCTCTATAACATCAAGAGAAGAACCAGCCGTAATCTCCTTACAAGCCTCACACTCGCCACAGGGACTTGCTGTTGGGCCCTTCTGACAGTTCAGTGCCTTTGCCAAAATGCGTGCCGTGGAAGTCTTACCACAACCGCGCGGCCCCGAAAATAAATAAGCGTGGGCAATCTTCCCGGAAGCAATCGTATTCCTAAAAGTCTCGGCAACAAATTCCTGCCCGACCAAATCTTCAAATCTCTGCGGCCTTCTCCTGGTCGCCGTAACTTCATAAGCCATAAATTAAGAATACCCTAAATCCGCCGATTGGGCAAGGACAGCCCCTTCTTCTTTTGGACGGTAGCCTCTAGGACGGTAGTCCTTCTTGCTCTACCAAACGTTCCCTTACTACAATCGGCAAAACGCCCCTTTCGTCACCGCCCTTTCAGGGTTCCGCGGGTCCCTCCCCGCTCCATTGCTCCGCAACGCACTCCCGTGCGCCCCTCCACGGCGGCGTAGGATTATTTTGCAACAAGCAACAAGTAATCTTTAAAAAACTGGCGGAGATTTAAAGTCACACTTGAAATCTCCGCCAGTTTATATTACAACCCACCCCGGGCAAAAACCGCCAAACGCAATTCCTACCCGGCAGCTCATCCTACTCCAGCGTAAGGTCGCCTTCCTTTATCCAGCCAATCTTCCTGAACAAAAGACCGAATGCCCAGCTTAAAACGCCCGGCAAGACAAAGCAAATAAGAATCAGCCCAAGCCAGTCAAAAGCAGTCGGAGAGAGGGCAAGGGCCTGTGCCGTAGCATCAGCGGAAACAGTTCCAAGCTTCTGTGCAGTCTGCAAAGCCGCATCCGTAGGGCTGAACCAGCCGGTTGCAACGCCAATCTGGCCAACAAAACCGCAAGTTCCCATACCGGAGCTTATTGGAGCGCCGTTCATCTGCATCTTAAAAACGCAGGTAGAAATTGGCCCCGTAATAGCAGAAGAAAGAATAACCGGCAGCCAAATGCGCGGGTTCTTGATAATGTTTGCCATCTGAAGCATGGAAGTTCCAAGACCCTGGCTCAAAAGACCGCCCCATTTGTTCTCGCGGAAGCTCATAACCGCAAAACCAATCATGTTTGCAGAACAACCGGCAACAGCAGCACCGCCCGCCAAACCGGTAAGGCTAAGGGCAGCACAAATTGCGGCAGAAGAAATTGGCAGTGTAAGCACAATGCCAACAATCACGCTAACAATAATTCCCATTACAAACGGATGCAGGTGGGTTGCCCACATGATAACGTAGCCAATAGAAGCGGCGGCAGCACCTATCCACTTTGCGCACAAAACCGCAATAAGTGTTCCGCTAAGAATCGTAACCAAAGGAGTTACAATTATATCCACGCGGGTCTTCTTTGAAACAAGGTTTCCAAGTTCAGAAGAAATAATTGCTATTATATAAACAGCCAAAGGTCCGCCAGCTCCGCCAAGGGTATTTGCGGTTGCACCAACGGCCGCAAGACTAAAAAGAACAAGGGCAGGAACGCCAAGCGAATATCCAATTGCAACAGCCATTGCGGCTCCTACAACATGGCCTTCCATTGCAAACTTTCCGGCATTCACCAGAAATTCAAAAACGGGATTTGTCCCCAGCCTAAGGAGCAGTTCCCCCAAGGTCTTGATTATAGTTCCAATAAGAAGGGAAGCAAACAATCCCTGCGCCATACCGGACATTGCATCTATGCAATACCTTTTTACATATTTATTCATAAATCCTCCGCAAATAATGCTAAAGCATAATAGCAAAAGTCTTGAATTCAAACAATAGATGCTTTTTCTCTTTTTTTCTTGCGGCAGCTTCTTTTGCTAAGGGCTTTCCGGGGTTCCGTGGGGCCCTACCCACTCCATTGCCTGCGGCAACTTGCGCCCCTCCAATCCCGGCCGTGCCTACAATCCAGACCATGAGCCTGTTTGTGCCCAGAATTCAGGCTAAATTCCACAAAATTTGACTTATACCCATTCTGGTTTTATAATAAATTTAAGTTTTTTATTTGCATACCGAAATTCAGATATAAACAAAAGTTATAATTATTCATTTGGGGGTGGTTTAATGGATAACAAATTAATAAGACGCAATTCTATTTTAACAAAAGTCGTCTTCATAACGATTCCACTCGTTGTAATTCTGTTTGCAATTTTGATTTTTGTAAACTTGAAGGTTCTTTCACCAGTAATGGACAACGTTTATGAATCAAACATGAAAGAAATTTCAAACGCACGTGCTGCCCAGATTGAATCTTGGCTCAACAGCTACCTTCTTGACCTTAAGGTATACTCCGGGGCAGAAGTCTGCAAAACTGGAGATGGTGAAGAAGTAGTAAAATGGCTTCAGCAGAACACCCAGCTTTGCAACAAGGACTATGACTACATGTTCTACTGCGGACCAGACGGACAGTCCATCCGCGACACAGGCCTGCGCGGTAAAGTTGGTGCCATAAACAGCCGCGACTACTACCAGGACATAATGGTAAAGGGAAAAGACAACTGTATTGGTGTTGCAATCATCTCAAAAACAACCGGCCAGCCAGTATTCCCAATTGCTGTAGCCGCAAAAGATGCAAGGGGCAAGACATTCGGCTTCTTTAACGCAATGATGTCGCTCAACTTCATTCAGGAAACAATTGCTTCTATTAAAATCGGAGAGAACGGCTACATGTTCGTAACGGACTCCAACAGCACAATCCTGGCCCACCCCAACAAAGACCTTATCATGACAGACCTGAAGGAAGACAAAGCAATCAGTGAACTCCTTCAGACAAACGAAACAAAGGCTTCCATTATAGACTATGAAAATGAAAAAGTAATGGTTTCCGTTTCGCCGGTAAAAGTTGGTGCAGGCTGGAAAGTTGGTATTGTAGTTCCCTACGAAGAAATCCAGAATGCAGTTAGTAAAGTTTCAAACACAACGGTTTTCTCTGGAATCATAATAGCCATCATAATAACAATCGCAGTTATCCTTGTTATGAAGAGGGTTCTTAGAAGAATCAACCTGGTAACAAGAAGCCTTTCGGACATTGCAGAAGGAGATGCAGACCTTACCAAAAAGATTCCTTCACAGACAAACGACGAAGTAGGTGTCCTTGTAAACACATTCAACGTCTTCGTAGAAAAAATCCGCGAGATAATCGCCACGATAAAACTTTCACAGGATGCGCTAAAAGAGGTAAACGGTGAACTTGGCAACCAAATTAACGACACTACTGGTTCCGTAAAGAGCATTACCGGTTCCGTCTCCAACATAGACAAGAAGATAGAAACCCAGACACAAAGCGTAAACCAGACAGCGGCAGGCGCACAGCAGGTTTCTTCAAGCATAACAAAATTCAGCTCTATCATCGACTCCCAGGCATCATCCGTATCAGAAGCTTCCGCAGCGGTAGAAGAGATGCTTAAAAACATCTCCACCATGGATTCTTCCGTATCCCACATGGCTCAGGAATTCGAAGCGCTTGCACAGGACACAGAGACTGGTATTTCAAAAGACAGACTCGTTAACAACCAGGTTATCCAGATTTCCGAACAGTCAAAACTTCTTGCAGAAGCAAACAGCATCGTAAATAACATTGCTAAGCAGACAAACCTCTTGGCTATGAACGCCGCTATCGAAGCAGCCCACGCAGGAGAGGCAGGTAAAGGTTTTGCGGTTGTTGCAGACGAAATCAGAAAGCTTGCAGAAACATCCAGCCTTCAGTCCAAAAAGATTGGTGAAGAGTTGCGCAGCGTTCAGGAAACAATCAACGGTGTTACGGAAGCATCCGCCGCATCAAAGCTTGCATTCGACTCTGTTTCTAAGAGAATCGAAACAACAAGTTCGCTTGTCCGCCAGATTCACGAAGCAATTCAGGAACAGAACGCAGGTTCAAAGCAGGTTCTTGAAGCCCTTAGCGAAATGAATTCAAATACATCGGAAGTACGCACTTCTTCATCAGAAATTTCTCAGAGCATCAACTCGGTTCTTGCAGAAATTAATGCGCTCTACACGATGAGTAACGACATTTCAAATCTTATGAACAACATCGAAAACGAAACCCAGGGAATTACGTCTAACGCAAATGACCTTACAAAAGTTTCGTCTTCCATGGACTCAAGCATCTCTTCCATCGGAAGCCAGATAGACAAATTCAAAGTCTAAGGTTTTCCAAAAGCAAAAGGGCGCTTGTCTTAATAGGCAGGCGCTTTTTTTATTTTATCGCTATGCTGCGGATAGAAAGGGAATTTTTAAGGCCTTTTTCCCCAAAGTCAAATTTAAGTTCATTCACCTTTCCCCAGCTGAACAAGCCTTCAGCATCATACCATTTGTTTTCACTGTCGCTCCATGCACCGGCATCTGCAAACTCCTTTAGCGGAATCCTTACCTTGTGCCATTTGCCGTCAGCGGGAAGGCTTCTGCCGTCTATTGTTGCCTGGCACCTCCACGGCTGATTTTCCTTGCCTTTTCCTGGTGTTTCCTTATCCACAAAATACACCTTTATGTCCGGGTCTTTCTGGCCTGTGCTAAGTTCAACTTCAAGAGACATGCCGCTTTTTACAAGATCAGAAAAGTCACAACTTTCTCCAAACCTGCAGCCAATGGCATTGTATTTTTCTGCCTTCCCAACATAGATATAAGGCTCGCCGCTTACAGAATCCTTCCTGTTAATTCTAAATGAATCGCACCAACCGGCAAAATAGGTTCCCCTTGCAAACCCATTCCTGTAGATTGTATAGTCACCTGTTTTTTTTGCATTTTCAAGCCAAGAAAATCTTTTTCTGGGGTTTATTTGCGGAACATTAAATTCCATTGCTTTTAAAAGCTCAACATTCAAATCTTCTGGAAACCTTGCCTGGCTAGGATACCAGCTGTCATTTGTAAAGACCCCCAGTTTGTTCCTGTAGTCCCAGCTTACACGGCAAATGTTCCTTTCCTGCATCCATTTTCCCTTAAGCCGGTACCAGTTGCAGCGTTCCGTATTGTCTGCATAATCCATAACAACACCGTATTCGTTGCACATTAGGGCTACCCCGCGCTTGTTTGCAAATTTAACCGCTTCATCAAGTGGCTTTACAAGATATTCTTCGCTACCCTCGGTCTTGTAATTTGCAAACATTGATTCTATCCAGCCCTGATCTTTTTGCTTTTTTGGCATTTTAGGCATTTTTTCTTTTGAATATGGAAAAGGAATGTGGCGGACATTTTCTAGACCTGCCCAGTTTGCACCCTGATGGGTAAAGAGCATGGGCGTATAGTCATGGAAGTTGTAAATAAGATTGTTGTCCTTGTAATCCGGCAGTTTTAAAAGATAAGTAACAGAGCAGTAATCTTCCGCGCAGACAATTACGGTGTGCCTTTTGTCTACCGCACGAATTGCCTTTAGCACATTGCCCTGTAGCTTTCCCCACTTTGCAACATCCGAAGCCTTGTTTCCACTTTCAAAATGAGGTTCATTCATAATTTCGTAAAGCACGTATTCACCGGAATTTTTGTAGCGTTCGGCAATCTGTTTCCAGATTTTTAAAAGCATGTCTTCAACATTGGCTTTTGTTTTTGTCTTATAGCCGCAGTCATTGTGAAAGTCTATTATCATGTACATCTTAAGTTCCGTACACCATTCAACAGCCTTGTCTATTTTTTCCCAAAGCCAGTCTTCAACTATGTAGTCGGGCGAACCAGTGCTGAATTCTTCAAAGAAAATCGGGATGCGCACAATCTCAACACCAAGACTTTTTATGTCTTCAAAATCCTGCTTTCCAAAAAGGTCGGACCTCCAGTTGCTATTGTTATAGCCTTCAAGCCAACCGGATAGATTGAGCCCCTTAGTAAAAGGCATTGTCTTTTGCACCTTGGGCACTTCTTTTTCTTTTGCCGCAAGAAGGCAAAGTGCAAGTGTTAAAAACTGAACAAAGGCAATAAATTTCTTCATAAGAGTCTCCTGTATTCTTATAAAAACTATAGCACGGGAATTTTAGGCTTGTCAAAAAGCTTTCCGAATATATTCTAAAATAGCTATTTTAAACTTGACTTTATAGCTATTTGACCATATCATGATTTTAGGAGGCTTTTATGAACACAGTCCCGATTTATGAAGTAAAAAACAAACTGCCACTTTTTATGCATCAGGCAGAAGAAACAGGCCCGGTTTTTATCTCACGCCGCAATCAGCCTGTTGGAGTGCTTCTTTCTTTTGAAGACTACAATAGAATGATTAACAGAAGCCGCAAAGAAACGATTCTTGACAAAGCCGCAGAATTCCGCAGAAAAACCGCCGGACTTATCACCAACGAAGAAATCGACAAGATTTTTGACGTAAGGGATTATTCAACTGAAGGTACCAGTTGGGAAAATGACATTTTTGAAGGAGTGTTTAGTAACTAATGACAGATTATAACGAAGAAGACCAGCATTATCTTTTAGACTCTAATATCGTTTCAGAAATCATAAAACCTGAACCCAATTTTAACGTGATAAAAAAAATAGGTGAACACAATTCTGACTGTGCAATAGGTGCACCTACATTACATGAAATGCTATACGGCTATCACAAATTGCCAGAAGGAATTTACAAAAAATATCTTGGCAAATACATACTCGATGATGTTATGGACTCATTTAAAGTGAAAAGCTACACAGAAAAAGCCTCCATGATTCATTCTGAAATTCGTGCAAATGCCGAAAAAATAGGAAAACCAGTTCCATTTTCAGACAGCATGATAGCCTCCATCGCCCTTGCAAACCACATGGTTCTTGTAACCCGCAACACAAGGCATTTTACCGCAATCCAAGAAGTGAGCAATTTGCAGGTAGAAAATTGGTTTGAAGGCGCCGCACCGCAAAAGGCACAGTCCTAAAGCCACCGATTGCACCGCGGGCAAAAATTCGCTATTCTGTTAGTATGCAAGACGCTTCAACCTACATTGCCCAGTCCCCCATTTCCAAACCCTTGCTTGAACGCTTCCTCCGCTATGTAAAAACCTACAGCGAAAGTTCAAGTGAAAAAGCGGACAAAGGAATTCAGCCAAGCACTCCCCAGCAAAAAGAAATGGCTGCACTGCTAAATTCAGAATTAGAGGATGCAGGTTTTAAGAACGTTCAGACAACACCCTTCTGCTACACCTACGCATACATTCCGGCTAGCCCTGGTTTTGAAGAAAAGCCTTCCATCTGCCTGCTTGCCCACATAGACACTGTGGAAGAAGTAAGCGGTAAAGACGTTAAGCCCATAGTTCATTCACAATACGACGGGAAACCCATAGACCTTCCCTACGGCATTACGCTCGACCCAAAAAAGGACAAGGACCTTGAACTTGCCGGCCAAGAAAAAGACACCATAATAACAAGCGACGGCTCTACCCTTCTTGGTGCGGACGACAAGGCAGGTCTTGCAGAAATAATGACTGCCTGCAAATACATTATTGACCACCCGGAAATTCAGCACGGACCTGTAGAAGTCATATTTTCACCAGACGAAGAGACTGGCCACGGAATGGACAATGTTCCACTCAATCTTATAAAGTCAAAATGCGCCTACACTGTAGACGGCGGACACATAGGAGAGCTTGAAACAGAATGTTTTAACGCTTTTAAGACAGACATCGTCTTTACAGGCCTTTCCAAACACACAGGCTCAGCCCGCCCAGAAATGGTAAACGCAATAACAATGGCTTCTTATTTTACGGCAAACCTTCCACGCCAAGAGGCACCGGAAACAACAGACTGCTACCAGGGTTTCTACGCTCCAATGGAAATTAGCGGTTCAATAGAAAAATCATTCGTAAGCCTAATCCTGCGTGACTTTACCACGGACGGCATGGAAAGGCGCAAGGCTTTTGTTGACCAGCTTGCGGCGGTAACGGCAGGCGCATTCGGTGGAAAGGCAGAAGTTACCCACAAACAGCAGTACCTTAACATGAAGCAAACCCTGGACAAACACCCGCTTGTTGTGCAAAATCTTGTGCAGGCATACAAAGACGCTGGGGTTGAGCCAAACTTTACTCCAATACGCGGAGGGACGGACGGTTCAAGGCTTTGCGAAATGGGCATTCCCACTCCCAACATCTTTACCGGTGGGCATTCCTACCATTCACGCTACGAATGGGCAAGCTTAAGCCAGATGGTTAAAGCTACCGATGTATTAATAAAACTAATTCAAATATGGGCAAAATAGGGGATTTTTATGTATGAATATTCAATAGAAGGCGGCTATCCAATTTCTGGAACAATCAAGGCAAGCGGCAACAAAAATGCGGCTCTTCCCTGCATTGCGGCGGCACTTCTTACAAAAGAAACGGTCACGCTCCGCAACATTCCGGACATAGAAGACACAGGTGTTATGCTTGAAATTCTTAAGGCTCTTGGCGCAAAAGTAGAAAAAGGCGGCAACCACATCTGGAAAATCACCGCAGCAGAAATAAAAAGAACGGACATCCCCAGTGAATACACAAAAAAAATCCGTGCATCCATCTTGTTTGCAGGCCCCCTAGTTGCAAGGACAGGCAAGGCAGCACTTTTTCCACCGGGAGGCGATGTTATAGGAAGGCGCAGGCTGGACACACACTTTCTTGCGCTAACAGAGCTTGGTGCCCGCGTAGCCGTTACAAACAAATTTGAATTTACCGCAAACAAACTCGTTGGCAAAGAATTGTTTTTGGACGAGGCATCCGTTACCGCCACGGAAAACGCCGTTATGGCAGCGGTTCTAGCGGAAGGCAGAACAGAAATTACAAATGCCGCAAGTGAACCCCACGTGCAGGACCTGTGCAACATGCTGAACCTTATGGGTGCAAAAATCAGCGGAATTGGTTCAAACATACTGGTAATCGACGGCGTAAAAAAACTGGGCGGTGCAGACTTTACCATTGGCCCAGACTTTATGGAAATTGGTTCATTCATCGGTCTTGCGGCTGCAACAAAAGGCTCCATCACAATAACAGGCGTAAATGCAAAAGACATGAGGCCGCTAAAAATCTCCTTTAGCAAACTTGGCATCAGGTGGGACATAGAAGGCGACACACTCACAGTTTCTTCTGACCAGGAACTAAAGGTGAACACAGACCTTGGCGGCATGATTCCAAAAATAGACGACAGTCCGTGGCCGGGATTCCCGCCGGATTTAACTTCAATCATGACGGTGGTTGCAACTCAGGTAGGCGGAACAGTACTCATCTTTGAAAAAATGTTTGAAAGCAGAATGTTCTTTGTAGACAAGCTTATAAGCATGGGTGCAAGAATTACCCTCTGCGACCCCCACAGGGCAGTTGTTTCTGGCCCAAGCACCTTGCACGGAGACCATCTTGTTTCCCCGGACGTACGCGCCGGCATGGCAATGGTCATAGCGGCAATGGCTGCACATGGAAAAAGCAGAATCAGCAATGTGTACCAGATAGAGCGCGGCTACGAGCATCTTGTTGAGCGCCTGCAAAGCCTGGGTGCCCACATAGAGCGCGTGGAAGTATCTTAAAAAAATGCACGGCAGGGGCAGAGTAGCCCTTGCTGTTGGGCAAGCTTGTCAAACCCCGCAAGCTCCCTGTGCTGCAGAATTAGCTCCTATTGTTTATAATTTTTTTACTTCTGATAAATATACAAAGGAGTAACCTTTATGACTTTTTTAGAAATTGTTGAAAAGAATAAAGAGGAGTTCGGATATCATTATGAGTTTTCTATCTGATATAGAAAAAGAAGAAGAAATTTTTATAAAAGATTTTAAAACAATGACCTCAAAAGATATTTCTCTGGATACTAAAGAGTTAGAAAAATATTTTCATTCTTTAACTGATGAAGAAAAAAAAGAATATGAAAAAGAAAAAGCTTATTATCCTTTTTTTCTAAATTATTTAGAAGATATTAAAAACATACATTTAGAAGATTTTGAATTTACAGATGAATATATTATCAATTCTTTAAAATAATAATTAATTTTGTTCCCTTCTTCTAATAGTCAAGAAAGTACTCTCTCCGAGTAATAATGTTTGGTTCAAATCCAGCGGTGGGTAAGCTTGTCGCCCCCGCAACAAAGTTTCAAGCACCCCCGCAAGGCATGGATGGCAAGCAAATGAGCATTTTGATTTTTAAAGGCAAGTGCCGCAATATTCCACAAACTTCCTAAGAATGCCTATTCCTTTCGTGACATAAAGATAAAGGACATAAGGGCAAATATAATTATGTAAAGCACCGCAGCTACCAAAAGCCCAGCCCCGCCACAAGCACTTACAATCACATAGTTTACCGTATTGAACAAATACTGGCAAAGCTCAATTATAAAGAACATCAGAAGGCCGTATACAGGAATCAAAAAGAGCCAGCGGAACTTAAAATGCTCCGCATCAACTTCTATGCGGTAATTCCAGCCCATGCAGGCGGCAAACACAAAAAGCACCAGCAGCAAAAGAGGATATACAGCGCGGCAGACAAGGTTCTTTAAGAAAACCTCCGTAGAAAATCCGTAACCGGCCGCACTATTTATAAACTTCTTCAAAGCCAGAATATTCATCTTGTCCGGCCCGGAAGCAGCATCATTCACATTGGAAAAATCGTTGTAGGACATTGGCAAAATAAAGGTGTTTCCAGTGTTAAAAAACGGAACTATATTGGCGGCAGTCTTTACCTCAAAAGACTTTATGTTTGCTGCCTTGGCAAGGGCTTCAGGCAAACCGGTCTCCGTATATGTATAAACAGGCTCACTAATCTTTGACTCGTCCTCGCGGTCAACGGCCTTAAGCATTACAAAAGGAACATTCTTCCACTTCTTGTTAATGCCAAGCTCCTTAAGGGAATCTTCCGGCAGGGAACTTATAGGCTGCGAAACAACCTTTGCAATAGGAACAAACATCTGCCTAAGGAAAGAACCGGCCTTTGAATAGCTTATAACGGTAAGACCATCCAGGTAACGAACGTCCCCGCCAGTTTCCTTTACGTCCAGGGCGCCCCTAATATAAATAACGTCCTTTGTACCGTCAGGATTTTCGTGGGCAAAATATATATCGTGGGTATTTTCCCTCTTTGCCATGTTTTCAGTTTCATCAATAAAGAAGTAGCTGTTCTTAAGGGCATTCTCGGAAAGCGCCAAAAAGTATTTTACTTCCGGGTCATCAACATGCTTACGCTCAGGCTTGGAAAGATTCTTAAAGCGGTAATAGGCTTCCAAATACTGCTTGGTCATGTAGCAGTCGTAAGCAATCTTTTTATCCCTAAAGTATTCGTTCTCTTCCCTTGTGTCTTCACCGCGGGGATCCTTTAGCCTTTCCCAAGCCTCGTTAGAAAGAACAACAGCTTCTTCTACCGTAATGCCTTCCTGCTTGCAGGCTTCCACAGCAAGAGCAGCCCAGTAATGAGACTCAAACCACATCTCCTGGGCGGCACAATCCTTTGACTTTTGAACCAGCTCCTTAATCGTATAGGAACGGTCCAAATCTGAACTCTGCTCATCAGAAGCATCGTCAGAACGTCTCTTTGCAGAAGCAAAAGTCCTGGTCTTTTCCAGCTCAAGCTTGTCCTTGGATTTCTTTAGCGTAAGAATCGCATCTGAATTTAAAGGGGCAATAGAAAAAGCCCTGTTTGCATACTGAACCGCAAGCTGGGCATTCTGGTAAGGATCCTGTCCCTGTTCCGCCTGGATAAGATAAAAATTAGCCGTTTCCAAAGAATACTTAAGCTCAGACGGAGACTTTTCCATCCATTCCTTCTTATCCTTAACGAGGGGCTTCAAAACCTCCGCGTTCATCATCAGAATAAAAACCAAACCAATGGAAATCATGACTACGTTGCGGTAGCGCAAAAGCATAGCCATAGAAAACCTTTTCTTTGAGTTGCCGGTGTGATGCTGCCAGTTTGCCGCGCAAGAAACAGCAAATCCGCTCAAGAAAATGGAAGGAAGCAAAATCAAAAAATAATAAATGGAGCGTATAAAGCGGTATTTTGTAGACATACCCTCTACCAATTCCGGGATGGGTCTGTAGGCAAAAGAAACGCCCAGACAGCATAAATAAATCAGAATGGTATAGATTATCAGCATATTAATTATTTTTTTCATCTTACAAATCCTCTATTATTTCTTCTTCTGCAACTTCAATCCTGTGGTGTATGTCGCGTATTATTCCGGCAATCGTAAGAACAAGGAAAGTCAAAAGATTGAACAGAACGGCAAAAGGATTGGCAGTCTTTATTGGCACTCCGGAAAGAAGGTTGTTCATAAAATTGGTAACAGGATTCATTATGGAGTCTGTATAAATAAGATTGTTAATCACAATAATGGCTATGCTAAAGAAAGAAATAGCAACAAGGTTCACTAGCCTCCACTTGGAAATATGCCTAACACCCGCAACAGAAAGAAGGGCAAGTGCCATGGTAAGGTATGCATACCAGGCAAGGGTTCCCGCAAAAAATGCCTTACGCAAAATAATGCTCGTAAGCCTAAGGAAGTTGACCGTATACGCAACAACCGAATTCATCTTTACATTTTTCTCTATAAGCGGATCCGAAAATTCATTCTGAGACAAATCCAAACTTGCATCGCTAAAAGTGTAAAGCGAACCTACACCCTTACCAGAAGCCGTTCCAAAGTCAATCGCAAGGCCGGTCGCAACATTGTTCTTTTCTACGCTTGAATAATACCAAACAGACTTTTCGCCCTGCTGATTCCCGTCTTTATGCTGGTACAAATCCCTAAAATATCCGGAAGACAAAACAATATTTCTCTTTGAATTGTATTCCTCAAGCAAGGTGTGCTTTTCCGAATATTTCTTTTCCATGGTCAAATCCATAGGAATAAGAATGAACCATGAAGTTCCGTACAAAATAATGTAGACAATCAGAGGCAGCCAAGAAGAAGAAGAATGGCGCATAAGATAAAAAAGCATAAAAGAGCCGCTCGCAATCAACACAATCGGAGCAAAAATAAAGATTCCGCGGACAAAAAGCACCGGATCAAAAGAAACTGAACCGTGCCCCGAAACAAGCCTTGAACACAACTTATAAACCGTAAAGACGGCAGCGCAAATCAGTGTGAAGGCTACGACTATCATGCAAAAGTAAAAAAACAAATTTAACGCATTACGCGCAGGAGATTTTCTATTCATTTACTTTTAGAATAACACGATTACGCTTAAAAAACAATGGAGACATCCTAAAAATCACTGAAATCGACTTTTCTGCATATTTTTCTGGAGCTGGCTTTCTTTTTTTACTGTACCTTTAACGCAAGCATTAAAGGTAAAAAATTTCAAATCCGGCTTTGCAGGGCTTGCCCCCTTGCGGGCGCGGCCCGGCCTTGCGTCCGGTCGCCTTCGGCCCCTTCCAATCCGGGCTACAGGCCATTTGCTTGGGGATATGCAATCGACCTGGCCACTTTTCCACAGGAAAGCTCCCTTTATTCATATTTTAGCCACAAGTTTTCCACAATTTGTTACCTCTGCAAAAGCAGCCCTTCACCTGATTGATTTTAATTCAATATATTACGCAGATTTATATACGGCAGGGCTATTTTAATTTTAATTACTTACATTATAACAAAATAGAATATATTTACGAGCCTTTCAAAAAGGGAATTAAAGTCCGTAAAATATTAAATTCACTTTTCCACAGGATTTTAATATTTTTCTTCATCTTATCCACAACAAATTCACTTTTGAAGCTTTAAGAAAGCTTATAGGTTTTGTTTAGTTTTTTTGTACAAAACGTATCGGTATCAGGCTCCACCCAGACTAAGCCTTTAAAAAGAAAAAAAGCGGCCTAAAACAAGCCGCTCTGTTTGCAAACTAAAAATCTATCCCAAGAAGACGTGCCCCTGCTGGTCTATTGCAAGAATTGACTTGCAGTCAGAACAGCGGAAACGCCCCGCTTTTGTTGCCTTTAGGCGTCGTGAACAGACAGGACAATTAAAGACTTTGGGGAATATTGAATTCTCCGCGGCAGTTCCCGTCTTAAAGAAGTCTATTGCATCTTCCAAAGATTCCTTGATGTTAAAGAACTGGCTAAAGCCCAGAAGCTGGAAAACTTCATAGACTTTTGGCTGTATGTTCAAAAGCACAATGTCTCCGCCCTTGGGCTTCACAAGCTTAAGGAAAGCCGTAAAGGAACCTATGCCTGTCGAGGAAACGTAGTTAAGGCTTGAACAGTTAAAAATAAGGTTTGTATATCCGGTCGTTACAACTTTGCCAATCTGCTTCTGAAAGTAAACAGAATTGTAGGTATCGATATAACCATTTAATGTAATGGCAACGCAACTGTTTATTTCCTCAATTTTTTCCAACTGTATTTTTAAGCTGTCATCTCTCTCATCATCAAAACCAGAAACAAGTTCGTTGTTGTTAGCCATATTCCTCCAACTGTTTTTCAGGAATACCTGTCAACAGTCCCTTTTAATATATTTTACACCAATTAAAACAGTTCGTCAACAAAAGTTTCTCAAGGCTGTTTTAAATCGCTATGGTTGCCATCCGCGGTCAACATTCAGCAGCACCCCGTTCAAATTTTCATTCTGAATAAGGGAAAATGCCGACTGGGCCACAGAATGTGCAGAAACTGCATCGCTTTTGTCTTTTGCACCATTTACAAAACCCGGCAAGACAGCGTTGCAAGTTACCCCATATTTTCTATATTCGGCAGAAACAGACTTGACCAATACAGATATTGCAGTTTTTGCACCCGCATAAGCCGCATTTGTCTTGTAAGAGCGCACGCTTTCCGTTCTTGTACCGCCAAAAAGCACAATTCTGCCAAATTTTCTCTCCATCATGCCCGGAAGAACGGAACTTACTGCAATTCCGGCAAGGGCATAGTCATAAAGGGCAAGGGTCTGCCAGTCTTGGACAGTGGTAAGATGCAGCGGTTTTTGAACAAACGGCCCGTAGCTTACGCAAAGAATGTCCGCTTTGCAAAGTTTTTCTCTTAGCGGGGGAAATTCATCCAAGTCCAGGTGGCCGCCAGTAAAATCCGCGGGGATAAATTCAAGGCCTTGTTCACATGGGTCGTGGCGGCCACTTACGCAAACAGAGCATTCATTTTTACAGAGGATTTTTGCCAGTTCAAAGCCGATTCCGCTTGTTCCACCAATTACAACCGCATTTTTCATACACTTTCCGTAATTCAAGATTGATTATAGTACAAACATGTGCAAAGTGCTATAGTCATTGCATGAATCTGAACAACATTGTAATTGTTTTGTCCCGGCCAGAAGAAAGCCGTAACATAGGGGCGGTTTGCAGGGCCATGGCAAACAGCGGTATTTCCTGCCTAAGGATTGTCGGTAAAAAAGAAGACATAGACGAAGAGCGGGTGCGCATTCTTGCAATCCATGCGGCAAACATTTATGAAAATGCAACTTTTTATTCTTCCATAACAGAAGCTACGGCTGACTGCGTTTGTGCAGCGGGAACAACAAGGCGGCGTGGAAAAAAGCGCATGAACAAGCTGCTCTTACCCGAAGAATTTGCCTCCCTGGCGGATTCCCTAACAAGCGGCAAAGTGGCAGTTGTCTTTGGCAACGAAAGGACAGGCCTTGAAGACGACGAGCTTCTTGAATGTACTATGGGCGTAACAATCCCTTCCTGCGACACATTCCCATCCCTTAACCTAAGCCATGCCGTACAACTTGTCTGCTACCACTTGTTCAGGCAAAAGAACAGCTCCCAGACAGGCTATACTCCCCTTAGCCTTGAACGCATTGACCGCACCGTAAAGAATATTGCAGACAACCTGCAAAAGATAGGCTTTTTTGTCCGCACCGGCCGCCCACAAATGGAAATGTTCTGGCGCAACATGCTGTCCAGAGCCGCAACCACAGAAGGGGAAGCCCAATATATAGAAAAAATTTTTACAAAAGCAGCTGCCCTTGTGGAAAAGAATCAGTCGGCAAATATAATGTCTTCCGGCAAAATTTCCGTACGTCCATGAACCTTGCAGGAAGTGCTGGCAAGTTCAACAGTATTCCTAAGCTGCCTTACGTTTCCAGGCCAAGCCTTGCTCTCAAGCTTTTCCTGGGCCGCCTCGGAACAAGAAACTCCGCAGCAAAGGGCAAATTCCCTTGCAAGATGACCCACGTCTTCCTTGTGGCTGCTAAGTGAAGGAAGCTCTATCTTTAGCTGGCTTATGCGGTAATACAGGTCCTGCCTAAACTTTTTCTTGGCAACCAAAGTCTTTATGTCTGCATTCGTGGCAAAAATCAGCTTACAGTCAAAGGGAATTTCTTTTGTTGAACCAACCTTGCAATAAGTGCGCCTTTCTATTACGCGGAGAAGCTTGCTTTGCAAAGTGTAGGGAAGCTCCGCAACCTCGTCTATTAAAAGAGTGCCGCCGTCTGCTTCTTCAAACAAACCTTTTGTTCCACAGGCACCTGTGTAGGCTCCTTTTACGCTGCCAAAAAGCTGACTTTCTATAAGACCGGAATTAAATTCTGCAGCACTTGCATTTACAAAGATGGAGTTTTTTCTAGAGGACTTTTTGTGAATCTCTTCCGCAGTCCAAGTTTTTCCAGCCCCGCTTGGACCAAGTATAAGCACGTTTTCGTTACCGCAGGCTGCAAGCTCAAGTTTTGACTCAAAATCGAGCCGCCATGAATTGCTCTTTGGGACACTTGCTAAAGAAGGCTTCCCAATTACGGAAGAAGCTATTGTATTCCAGCCGACACGCCCCTTGTACCAAGAAAAGCCCTGCGACATATTCCTGACTGAACAAAATTTGCCGTTAACATACAAAATCACGGGAACAGAACTGTAGTGGCCCAGGTGGTCAACGATATTCATCAGTTCAATCTGATTAAAATCCGCAAAATCAATAAAACAACAAAGAGGATTATCTTTTAGGCTGAATACATTTTGAATCTTAAAATTCTTGTTTACCCTTCGTAAGCTGATGCCGGTTTCTTCCTGACAGTGCCTACAGGAAGCGCTGTCTCCGGAAATAAAAACTGCATACCCCTTCTCCATTTTTTAATATACTCAAACCGACTGCTCCTTATTCTTAAACAGCCTGTACCAAACCAAAAGAATGTTGTAATGCAACCAAGGGAAAATCAGGAAAACCTTAAGCGGATTCTTAATTACCTCGTGCCAAATTTCTGTATTGCGGTTAAAAGACGTTTCGCTAACACGCTTGATTCTGTCGCCAAAGATTCCTATTGCATCGCGGTAATAGAGGAAAATGCTGGAAGAAAAGCGGTTGCGCCTTTTGTAGGACCAGCAGTCCTTCTCTTTTATTCCTTCGCTAACAAGAACAAGCGAAGGGGAAGCCTTGTAGATTGCCTGGATAATGTCGTCTTCCACATTTTTTGGATAGTAACCAACGTAGCGGCCAACAACCTGCAAAGTCTTAAAGGTGTTCATTACGTTTTTTGTTGCAGCCATAACGGTCTTTTTTCTTCCGCCAAGAAGATAGATGGACTTTAAGTGGGTCTCAAGAATAGACATTATGCTTATCAAAGTGTTGAACGGGTTGTGCTTTAGGGGAATGTCCTTCTTAAGGAATTTTGCGCCCAGCAAGATGCTCTTTGATATGGGAAGAACAAGGTCTGCGTTACGCACGCACTCTGCATAGTCATTACGCCTGCGGGCTTTGAGCAAGTCCCAAATGGAAAGGAAAACAATCTGCTTTGTGCCTGGCTTTGCAAGCATTTCCATAATCTGACCTTCCATGTCAGAAGCAGAGCAAATGTCTACCGGAACATTTAAAACATTTATTCTTTGAACTGCCATAATTCCTTCTCCACAAGAGCACTTTGAACTGCCGCAATCCCATACAGGGCAGCCGTCTCGCAACGCAATATATTGGTAGCAAAATGAATCCCCTGCACCCCATTCTGCGTAAGATAGCTATATTCTGCGGGTGAAATTCCTCCCTCTGCCCCTACAAAAAGGGCTACTGCTTTTACATCTTCTACAGATGCAAGCGCCCTATGCAAAGGCATTGTGTTTTCCGTCCGCTCATAAAGTACAAATGAAAGATTGTTTTGCTGCGCGTTAATTTCTTTTAAGTGATTGTGCCACAAATCAAGAGATTTTTCAACAGATAGGCTTGGTGAAATTTGAGTTTCCACAGGGGAACCGCTTTGCTCTCTGGCTTCCGTAACAATTCTTTCCCAGCGGTCGTCACTGCCGGATGTCTTTTTCTGAACTGATTCAAGGGAACCCCTCTGGCAAAATTCCCCTTCCACCGGAATGATTCTGCTTACACCACATTCCACCGCCTGGCGGACAATAAGCTCCATCTTGGCAGGCTTTGCGGCAAACTGAAAAAGCCACAGTTCTGCACCGGACTTTTGCGCTACAGGAAGGGCTTTTGCCGCAGATTCCTTGCAGGAAGAAGCAATGGAAGCCCCTGCCAGCTGAAGCACAACCCTTTTCTTTGCAGAATCAACAGAAGCAACCGTCATCTGCTGAAGACCGCCCCCCGGAAGCCTTACGTAAAGCATGTCTCCGGGCACGCAACGCAAAACCGCAGAAAGGTAGCGGGCTTTTTTTCCTTCTATATATAGGCAACCGTTTTTGTCTGGTTCAGTTTCTGCTACAAACTGGCGCATGGGCTTTACAAAGACCTATTTTTTTGCAGGAGCAGAAGATGCGTCTTTTTCTTCCTTAGCATTACGCTCCGTTTCTATCTGCTTAAGAGTCTTTGCCTTTGAAATAAGGGCAGCAAAATTCTCGTGCTCAATTATATTAAGCGCTTCTTTAAGCTGAAGGTCGTAGTCAAGGTCGTAAAGGCGGGAAGGCTTTGCCCTGTCACATTCGTTGCGGATAAGCTTGCGCAAAATGCGGGACTCAAGGCTGTAGCTGCGGCGCAAAATTTCTGCATAGGAATAGATGTCGTCTTCCGTCATTCCAGGATGCTTTTCCACATACTGTTCTATCTTGCCCGAATCAAGAAGTGAAGCATAAAGCTTTGCCTCTTCTTCCGTAAATTCCGGATATGCAACTTCCCTGTCCGGAGGAATGCCTACTTTGTCTATGTTAACATCGCTCGGAGAATAATAGCGGGCAACCGTAATCTTAAAGCCGTCCTTGTTGATAAGCGGAGTTGGAATCTGGACGCTTCCCTTACCATAGGATTTTTCTCCCACAAGATAGGCAACCTTGGCATCCTTTAGCGCACCGGCAAGAATTTCGCTGGCACTGGCACTGGCTCCGTTTATAAGGACTATAACAGGAGTTCCCTTGGCAACAGTCGTTTCGTGGCGGCTTGCAGTATAAACGGCATTTTCCATGGCAAGGCGGCTCTTTGTAGAAACAATAATTCCGTTGTCTATGAATTTGTCCGCAATGTCTACCGCAGCGGTCAAAAGTCCACCGCCGTTGTTGCGGAGGTCCACGATAATTCCGTTTACCTTTGAATCCTTAAAGGAATCAAGGGCTTCCTGCATACGCTCAGCCGTTGTTGAAGAGAATTCAGAAAGGCGTATGTAGCCGGTTTTTCCTATAACACCGTATTTTACGGTCGGATTTTCTATTACGGCACGGACAAGGGTACGCTTAAAGGTAAGGTTCTTTCCGCGCTTAATCGTAACTTCTACGCTTGTGCCAACTGTTCCGCGCAACTTGGAAAGCACTTCGTCCATAGTGATTGTGGAAGTGTCCACTCCGTCTATTTCCGTAATAAGGTCTCCAGCCTGGATTCCTGCCTTTGCACCCGGGGAATTGTCTATTGGCTGGGCAACTTCTACGTAGGCAGGCTTGTCCGGCTTGTTTTCCGTAGGCTTTGTAATGCTAAGTCCCACTCCGCCAAAGCTTCCTGTCGTTGTGTCGGTAATGCTTCTCCAGCTTGATTCGTCCATATACACTGAATACGGATCGTTAAGGCTTTCGAGCATACCGCGCAGGGCACCTTCGTAGAGCTTTTGCGCGTCCACCTCATCTACATAATTCTGCTGTATATAATAGTAGAGAGAATTTATGATTTCGATATACTGTCTGTCTTTGCGGGCGCTGTCATCTGCATTAAGGGATGACTGGGCAAAACATTGCGATGCAAAAACCGTCAGCCCAAAAAAAGCCGCAGTTAAAATTACTGTCTTGCGTAAGGATTTTATAGAAATTTTTTTCATAGCCATTTCCTTGTAGTTTATCCCTAAGTTATATTAATTTCAACAGTATAAAAGCATATTTGTTACATTAGACCTGTTCGGAAAATTAATTTTGCAAGTCATCTACCGCCAGAGGTGGTGGCTCGAAGAGTGAACCGCTCAAAGCAGTTAGCCTAGCCTATGGCACAGGCTTAACTATTGTTGCCCATCTTGTCTGTGGTCTTCTGTTTTGGCTCGAATGTAATTCCGTATGACATTCTCATCAAGTACCACCGCCATAGGCGGTGGTTTACCCGGCGGAGGTTCTGGCCAACAAAATTCACCACAACAAGACGAACAGGGATTACTGCAGGGAGCATGAGGTAAAATTCGTATGAAAAAGCAGTCGTCGATAACTGTATCGGAAAGTTCGGAATCTGCATAGACGACCTTGAAGGCGGGAAATTCCGCTACCTGATTGCAGGAAAATATACCGGAGGCGAAGTTTCGGAGTGAATGTGCGTTTATGAATTCCCAAAACGCGACTGGGCCGTATTCGACTGTTACGGCCCGATTCCAAAGACGCTCCAGGAAACGAACACGCGGATTTTTAAAGAATGACTTCCTGGAAATCCTGACTACGAGTTTTTCGGAAATGCCAGCATAGAATGGTACGATTCCGAAGAAAAAATGGACTCGGCCAATTCATAACTGGGGTCAGGCCTACGGTGAAATGTGCATAATGTAAGAAGGCCGTCTACCTAACTAATCAAAAAAAGACAACTTCCTTACGGGGAAGCTGTCTTTACTGTTTTACTCTTGATAAAAAATCTGTAGTAATTTATCTTCAAAAAAGAAACGGTAGCTGTCAGCTGCTTGCGGAACACACCCGTATTAAAAATTTTTACCGCAGCCTACTGAATTTACAGAAAGGGCTTCACACAGTCTGTCTTTCCGAATCTTCTATACGACAGGCAAGTTCGTTTCGAAATTTATAAAGCTGCTGCTGAAATGAATTCAGAATAACAACTTTTTAAATTCGTCTACTTTACTTATGCAAAAAAGAAAATTACTTTAGTAATAACGAAACTTATTCATATACATTATTCCTCGATTACTAACTCCTAGTAATATATCGTTTTCATCAAAAGCTAACAATGTAACATAGGCTCTTGTAGAGTCAAACTTACTTCCTTTTGTACCTGGGTAAAGCTGATAATACCCATCTGTTTCAGGCGTATAAATACGACACCCCCAGTCCTCCTCACTTGAGGCACCAGTATGGCTATTAGTATGGCGATAACAGTTAACAATTTTGTATTTTGAAGCTCCAGAAACATTACTCCATACAAACAACTCATTATCAGACCAATATTTTCCATCTTTCATATCAGAACTAGAACCATATGATGCACTTTTTAGAAAATTACTAATACAAGTTACAGAAGAACTTAAATCAGATGTCAAATTATAGTCACTATTATGGGCCTTAACTGCCACATACGAATTATCAAGTTTTATTTCTTTTTGCCCCAAATTAAGTTCAAGCTGAACTGAAGGTTCTGTTACAGTTTTATTAAGGGGTGTATCTTCTGTAAATTCATTAGTTGCAGCTGTGTAAACATAGTACTCAGTTGCATTTTCAACAGGTTCCCAGGAAACTGTAAAGAAAACTTTTGGAGCATTTTCCTTAAAATCATTATAGTTAAAGGATATCTGTTTTTTTATATCAGCAGAATTCAATTCAACTTTTAAATTTTGAGGTACAACAATTTCTGTAAGAGTAGGTGCTACAGGTTTAACACCACTGGAATTAGTATTTTCAGTTGTACTCTGTTCTTCCTGCTTGTTGTCTACAGAAGTTCCACTTTCTGAACCACTGCTGCACGAAGCAAAAATAAATGTACTTGCAATTAGAAATGCACCAAGGATTTTCTTCATAATCTTCTCCTAAAAATTATATTTAAAACGCTTTCAATGCGTTTTCTAAACCAGTTCTAAAATCTTGAGATTTTTCTATTTTTTTGATTTCTAAATACTGAGAGTTCCCGAACATCGCACAATAGTCATTCTTCATATAGGTAAAGTCTTTATCGCCTAAATAAAGAAAAAAAAGAACTCTCTTTTTTTGATTAAGTCTTTCACGTATAAAATTTTGAATATGTTCATCATCACTATTTATGGAATATCCCAAAATGCACAGTAAATCAGACTGCGTAAAAGCTTCTAAAGCGATTTTGTATTGTTCAATCTGCTTTAAGCTGATTACAGGCTTTACTCCGCTGGGTATAAAAAGAAAAGGCATTATTTCAGCTTCATCAGAAAAATCAGAAAGAAGTTTTATTTCTTTTGAGTTTATGTCTTCGAACCAATCAAGTTTTCCATGAAGATATGCAGTTTTTAATCCTGTGATTTTTTCAGCAAAATTTGTGTAATTTGTCGTAATGACAGAGCCTTCAAAATCATATTTAGCTTTTTTTTCTCTTATAGTTTCGTAATAAAGATTTTTATTATCACAATTTTTCCGAATTATTAAATTCTGCCATTCTTCCAAGTCTTTTTCCAAACACACTCTAAACTGTTTTTTATCATTAACACTTGAACACAAATAGTCTTTTTCAAAATCTTTATTATGGGCAGTTTTGTAAATAGATTTTAAAATACTCAGATAAGCAGAAAAATAAAGCTTTTCAACTTTAGAAACTTCTGTTTTATAAACTTCTGGCATTCTAAGATAATTGAAAAGCTCGTCAGAAAACGAGCAGAGTGTTATATTCCCAAAAAAAAGTTCTCTATCTTGCTCTGAAATATTACAGTTATTCGAAACACCGATAAAACTTTTATAAAGTTCTTTGAATTTACTTTGTATTTCTTTTTTCTCAGAATCGTTTTCTATATTTCCTTTTCTGTAAGAAATATAATTTTTAATAATCTTTTTTACTTCATTAGAAAGATTATTTAATAAATCAACATGTTCAACAAAAGTCTGATAAAGAATGGTTGAACAGCGGGCGTCAATTATCGCTCCATTAGAGAAGTTTTCATGGAATTTTCTGGACGAATTTATTTTTTCATACAGAGTCTTTATGTTTTTTGAAAGAACAATATCTTTTTTAAAATTTGCACCAGAAGGGAAATCTAACTGATTTTTTCCTTCACAACCAGCTCCACATAAAAAAGCAACACTTTTTCCCATAGGACTTCCTAAAAATTCAAAACCGATTTTCGAGCGAAGCGATGAAAATCGGTTTTGAGTAATTTAGTCAATTACTCAAAAGGTATACCTTTTGAGTCCGCGCTTTGCGCGATTTTTTTTAGAAAATTTTATGAGGGGTACTTTCACACACTAAAATCCAATTCGTTTTCTCTAGGTTCTCTTGTATTTTACATCCATTTATTATTAGAATTTAAAAATTCATTATTCAGATTCTTCGGATAACATTGCTAACAAAAAGACAAAACTAAACATAAAATGACAGGATTTGATTTTAGTTTCCCCTTAGGATTGAATGGACGTGTTTTGGAAACTTCACTTTTTCGAACACGAACCTTAAAAAAAGCAAATCCGCAAAGTTTTAGCCTGAGGATTTGTCAGACTGGAGAGAGGAAACCAACAGAGGTTCCGAACAGGTCTATTATGAGGGGGGTGGCATCTCCACCTGGCTCCAACCGCTTACGCGTTTTCCGTTACCCCCGCAACGCCCCACGATGAATTTGTGTTAGATTGCGACAAACGCCTACTATAAGAAAAAAATTATAGACTTTTAGCTCTTTGTTATGGTATAATGGCAATTATGCAAATAATACCCGTTGCAAGCGGCAAAGGTGGTGTGGGAAAAAGCCTTCTTAGCGCAAACCTTGCCATAGCTTTAGGACAAGCAGGAAAAAAAGTTCTTTTAGTTGACCTCGATTTGGGTGCTTCAAACCTGCACCTTGTTATAGGCCAGCCATCTCCAAAAATTGGCATTGGAACTTATTTAACCGGCCAGTCTCAGTTTTCAGAAATAATCACTAAGACTGACTACGAAAACGTTGATTTTATTGCCGGTGACTCTGAGATTCCAGGTCTTACAACCCTTAGGGCCAGCAAAAAAAATGAGCTTATAAAAAATTTTGAATCGCTTAACTACGACTACCTTATCCTTGACCTTGGTGCAGGAACCCACCTTGCAATCCTTGACATGTTCATCCTGTCTCCGCAGGGAATCATCGTTACGGCTCCAACAGTTACGGCCACCCTTAACGGCTACCTTTTCCTTAAGAATGTAGTCTTCCGCATGATGTACAATACCTTTAGGCGTGGAACCCCGGCATACAACAAGCTTGAAAGCCTTAAAAAGGATTCAGCCGCGCTGCAGAAGCTTTACCTGCCAAACCTTGTAAAATCCCTTGCGCAGGTTGACCCGGAAAACACCAGGCTCTTTAACCAGCGTCTTGCAGAATTCCACCCCCGCATGGTCCTTAACATGATTGACGATCCAAAAGACGCAGACCGTGCGCAGAGAATCCGCCACTCTTGCAAGCAGTTCCTTGGCCTTGACCTTGAGCATCTTGGCGTTATTTACCGCGACTCTTTGCAGGACAAGGCTCTTGCTTCAAGGCTTCCGGTTATCATTTATAAGCCACAGTCTTTAATTTCGCAGGCAGTTTACCGCATTGCAGAAAAGATAATGCATTCTGCTACGCTAAAGTTTGACGATGATTACGACATCACCCAGGCTTCCGACTTTTCTTTCCAGGCAGCGGAAGAAGAGGCAACGGACGACTTTAGCGCAAAGATGTCTTATGTTGAAGACCTTATCGGCACAGGGGCTCTTACTACGGGCGAACTTGCAGAGGCAATAAAGCAGCAGCAGTATGAAATCTCTCACCTTAAGGCAGAGAATTTGCTGCTCAAGAAAAAACTTGTGGAAGCGGCACGACAGGGGTTTAAAATCTAATGTCCAATTTTCTTCTATATATTAAATATCCGAGCTGGATTCATCCGGAAATTTTTCCAAACGTACCTGTTTTAGGCCTTTTGCGCTGGTACGGCTTGATGTATATTTTTGCATTTGTAACCGCCTTCCTGATTCTCCGCAAGGAAAAGAATGAAGGTGCGCTCAATGCAGAGGGCTATACGGCAACCGATGACGATATTTTTAGCTTTATCGCATGCGGAATAATCTTTTTGCTGATTGGTGCCCGCGTTTTCTCCACGCTTGTTTACGACACGAGCGGAAGGTATCTAAAGGCACCCTGGCTTATCTTCTGGCCCTTTGACTCCGTAACAAAAAAATTCACAGGTCTTGCAGGCATGTCTTACCACGGAGGCTTTATAGGCGGTCTTGTTGGAACGCTTTTATGGTGTCACTGGCACAAAAAGCCTACCCTAAAGTGGATAGACGCTATTGTCGTGGCAATTCCGGCAGGATACACTTTTGGCCGCATAGGCAATTTCCTGAACGGAGAGCTTTACGGAAGGATTACCACTATGCCTTGGGGCTTTACCTTCCCCCACGCAGAGCCTTTTTCCTACAGCCTTGACTGGGTTAAGGACTTTGCCGCCCAGTGCAAGATGGTTGTTCCTGAAGGATTAAAGCTTATAGACTTGCCTAGGCACCCAAGCCAGCTTTACGAAGCACTTTTTGAAGGTCTGGCAGTTTTCCTGCTTTTGTGGAATGTCCGAAAGCACAAGCCCTTTGACGGTTTTCTTACGGCGCTTTACACCATTTCCTACGGATTCGTAAGATTCATAATAGAATATTTCCGCGAGCCGGATTCAGACCTGGGCTACAGGATTTCCAAAGACGGAAGCGAAATTCTTTACCGCAACACATCCCTCCTGAATCTTTCTACCGGACAGATTCTCTGCTCAATAATGATTTTGGGCGGGCTTGCTTTTATGGCAATTCTCTACTTCCGTAACAAAAAGAAGGCGGCACCTTGTACACCAGAGAACTAGAGGAAGCACCGCAGTCTTTTGTCCGCAAAGGCAAACCTGTATTTGGAACCTTTCTGAACCACCCGGAGCGGCTGGACATACGCGGCATAAAGAACCCCTTCTACACTTTTCCCATGCCTACCCTGCTGTCCAACTTGCGCATTAAAAGCCGCCTCTCATTTTTCTTTAGCCTTGGCGACTATATTGGCTGCATAGACTTTTACGATTCAAAGATATTCGGAATGGCGGAAGTAAATTTCTGGAACATGCAGACAAAGCAGAGGTATGTCTACCGCTCGGTCATGGGACCAAGAAAACGCTTTGTTCCCCACAAGCTTATAGCGGCATCAACCTCCAGCTACAAAAAATCCCGCTACATAAGGATAAGCTGGGACCGAAAGACGGACAAGCTTTCCGTAATATTCAACCTTAAGGGAGACAGCGTACGTCCAAACGCAAATTCGGCCCTTATAGCACGCTTTAACTCTGACCAAATGACGGAGCTAACCTGCATTTCCCCTTCCCCAACACGCAGGAGATGTTCGGCCCACTATTATGCCACTTTGCCTCTGCACGGGGCAGTTACGCTTATTCCCAAGCATTCAGATGCAATCACCATGAAGGACTGCGACGGCATCTCTTTCTTTGAGATAAACCGCACCTACATGAAATTCATAAGCCACGGTGAATTTGTTACCGGCATGGGATGCGTCAACGGAAAGAACATTTCCTTTAGGATTCAGGCCAGCTCCCAGGATGCAGTTGACCAGGACAAGTACAACAGCAACGTCCTCTTCTACGACGGCAAGCCAACACCCCTTCCACCTGTTGTAATTACCCATTCTTATGGTATAATGAATAAATGGATTATTCAGGACACGGAGAATATGATTGATTTAACTTTTTCGCCTGTTTCCGATAATAAGAATATAATCAGCGCAATTATTCTTCATTCTGAATACCATACAATATACGGAACTTTTGAAGGAGACTTGCTTACGGCAGACGGTGAAAAAATATCCATAAAATCGTTGCCGGGGATAACAAAGAAATATTCTATAAGACTATAAGGGGAGCATAGACATGTCTGATTCAAGTAATAAAAAATCACGGGCCTTCGCACCTGGAACTCTGGAGCAAACCCGCAAAAACATTGGCGCAATCGACCCAATCGAAGCCCTGGAAATGCAAAAAAAGCTGGGCGGAGAAATACTTCCGGAACGTCCCACTCCTATTAACCCGGACACTTTGCCAAAGCGCAACCGCGTAGTCGTTGGCGGCCACATAAAGGCTTCGGGCCTTTCTTCCAGCGACATTTCTGCAAAAAGCGCGGCCCTTTCTTCCACAACAGGTCAGAAGAAAGCATCCCCTTCCGTAAACAACCTGGTAAAAAGCGGCAAGGCACGCAAAACAGACGAAGACCTTCCTGCAATCACTTCGCACAACCTAAAACTGATGAACCGCCTCATGCAGTCTGAGGAATACAACCTCAAGCCCGACTTTGGCTTCTTTAACTTTATATTTGGCCTTTCTTCAAAAAACAGGGAAAGGGTCACCCGCGAATTCGGCGAATACACCATAAAGCAGCACGTTGAGCACATGCAGGCCTTTATTTCTACGCTAAAATCCTTTATCCAGATTGCACCGGCGACCTACAAGGCAAAAATAGCGGCAGAAACAGACCTAAAATTTAAATTCCTGCGCACTGTTGGAAAATGGACAATGCGCAACATAAAAATGCTTGCCCTTACGCTTGAAGACCAGGCGGCAGACCTTACGGTTCCAATGCTCATTCCATTCGTAAAAGCAGTTTACCACGAGCTGATTACCATCTACTACATTGGTGAACAGCAGGTTCCGGCTCTTATCAAGGAAGTTTACGCAGACATAAGCGCCTACCCGGCAATTGATTCCTCAAAAGTGCAAACCCTTGCAAAACAAGGAATTACAGAATGGATTTATGTCTACAACCAGATAATCAAGGGCATGTACCCGCTTCTTATGAGAATGTGCTCTTCTGAATACGTTGAATTCCCGCGCTTCTTTACGGCACAAATAGTTCAAATCCTTGACTTCCTTGGACTTTCAAAATTTGACCTTCTGCTTCCGGAAAAGAAAAAGAAGGTGGACGAAGAGGCTCAGAGGGAAAAGGAAGAAGAAGAACGCAGAAAGCAGGAAGAGGCCGCAAAACCTGTTGCCGGTAAAAAGGACGAAATCGTAGAAGCAGGCCTTAAGATTCTTGAGCAGCTTTTCCCAGATGCAGGCTTCTCCAACCTTGACGCCCACCCGGACATGTTCCCCTACTTCCAGCCGCTTTACAAATTCAATGACGGCTTCAACATGCTCAACCCCCACAACGGCCTTCAGGTAGCAATCGTTCTTATTAAAATCATAGACGACCTCTTCCACGGCTGCCGCAACATCAACTTTAACCTAAAGGCAGACGAAAAACTTGGCTACATGGACGACTCCATCACAGACGTTATGGGTGACTGGGGCTTCTACATTGACGACACCTTTGAAAAGAACTATGCGGAATACCTGCGTAACTTTATGAACACGCTCTACACACAGAGTGACTATGCCTCCACCAACTACGGCAAGGAACTCATCAACACCATGTTCTGGGGCCAGAAGCTCTACTTCCTTCCCCACCTTAAATTCAACGCCCCAACGCTTTCAAAGCCAAGGTCAGACAATAAGTTTACGCCAATCTACAACCGCACGGAATACATCCGCAAGGTCTTTACGGTTCTTGCAAGGCGCATAGACGAGAATGCACAGGCAAAAAAGCCGGTTCTTGGCATAATCAACACTTGGGAACGCTACAACTTTGAAATTCCAAACATCATCTCCAAGAGGCTTGACGTTCTTTTGGGAGCAAAACGCCCGGACGACACTACAGCCGCCACAAACGCAAACCTCATAAAGTACACCCTTTGCATAGTGGCAGTTCTTGACTGGTGGCTCAACAACACCGAAAGCCCTGCCTACACAGCAGACTCAAAGGACTTCTACCGCACCTCTGGCAACAACGGAGCACCAGAATTCTCCGTCCCAGAGCGCACGGATCAGAACCAGCTCTTTGCAGACGGAGTAAAGAAAGCTATAGCTGAACGCCAGCAGTAAGACTTTTTAGCAAGATAATGCAATGCCGAACTTGTTGAATTTGACCAGCAGGTTCGGCATTTTTATTTTTCAAAAGCTATTTATTCTTTTTCTGCCAGTTCTTCCGGCTTTACATCTTCCACAGCATCAGCTTCTATAACAAGCGGACGGTTGTGCCAAGTGTAAAGCAGGGTTATAACAGCGGCTATAATAAAAATGCAGCCCATTGCCCTAACAATGATTATTCCAAAATTCTGGGGCAAAAGAAAAAGAATCACCGCTATTAAAAGACTGCACAGCCCCTGGTGAACAAAAGACTTTGCCACGCCCTTTTCCACATCCACCCCCTTTAGCTTAATGGCCAAAAAGAAGCAGGCAAAAGCTTCCAGAATAAGGTAGGCGGCAAGAACATAAAGCATGATGCGAACAATCTCCTGCACTGCGGTGAACAGGGCAAAGGGAGCTGCCACTGCCGCAAGCCCCAGCACTATGCTTACAATCCCTTGGATAACAATAACCCGGCGGACCACAGTGTCATCACTCACGGAACGCATCCGCGCAATATCGTAAATTCCTTTGACAGCAGAAAAAGCCCCCAGAAGAACAACCAAAACCCTTATACATGTTTCTGGTTCAAGCAAAACAAGAAGCCCCACGGCAACCAGCAAAATTCCAGAAAAAATATTCTTCTTATCCATATCCTAAATGATAACACAAAAAGTCAAAACATAAAGCACAATCCGCAATTTAGTGCTATTCCACCCTCGGCTTGGTGTAGATGTAGAATTTAGGGGCTCGGTAGTCAATATGCCACCCCCCTGAATAAAAGCCGTTGTCGTTTGCAAGGGGACTTACAAAGATAACGTTCAGAGCGGGACTGCCAGTTTTATAGATGAATTCATTTGAAGTCCATTCCTGCCCCGTAAGCAAAGCATATTCCGCCTGATCCTTTACCGGGGTGTAGACAGATATTTTGTAGGTTCCTCTTTTCATGTCCAGGTGGACTACCGTTCCTCCGGAAAAGCAGCCATCCCAGTAGCGGTGCAGCCACTTCCCCTTCTTTTTGTTTATCTCGTAGTACCAGGAATAGGAAATGCTTATTATGGAAGAAGAAGCATCGTTTCCGTCCATATCCGTAACCCTAATCATACAGGGAACAATATTCATATTGCCAAAATTTTCTGGTCGGTAAATCTCAAGCGCACTTGCCTGCCTACAAAAAAACTGGAGGCAAAAAAGAAATGCTGTGCAAAAAAACAATCTGGCAAGATGACTCGTTTTTTTTATCATGATAAATCCCTATTCATCCTTGGCAGGATTCTTGTTCTTGAGGAATTCAGGCTTCTGCTCCCTGAATTTTTTTGGCGTAAGACCCACCATGTTCTTGAACACCTGAACAAAATGGCTCTGCGAACTAAAGGAAAGCATGTCCGAAATCTGCATGACCGAATAATCCGAATTGAGCAACATCTGCTTTGCGTAGATAATCTTCTGCTCACGGATATAGTCTGCCGGGCTAACTCCCATCTCGTTCTTGAACAAATGAGACAGATAGTTTTCCGAAAGGTCTGAAACCTTGGCAAGTTCGTCAATCTTTATCTGCCTGGTTAGATTTTCGTAAATATAGTTTATGCACTTGAGCACAGGCTTGGAAAGAGAGGCTGGTCTTTTAAGAACCCTCATCCTGCGCGTAAAGTCCATTACCATGTCATTGTATACGGCAACAACGCTCTGAATGTCCGTACATTCATCCATCTTCAGAATGTAAAAGTCGCTAAGTGTGTAGGCTTCTTCGTTTTCCATGCCGGAGTCTATGCAAAAACGCGTGATAAGGGCCGCTGCAACTACAAAATGATACTTTGTGTTGCGCAGAAAATTCAGGGAAAGCTTACCCTTTCCTTCCTGGTTTACAAAATCGCCCCGGGCAAAATTCTGCTCAACGGCTTCTATGTCGCCGCTTGCAACCGCCTCATAAAAGTTGTATTCATCAGACGGCTCACAGTGCTTTTTGTTTTCCATGCGCTCTTGTTCTTCAAACCTGTTCCATGATTCTTCCCGCATCTTTCCCTCATTTATAATTTGCCATATTTAATAGAAAAAAAAAAGTGGTTTGCGCGTATTATGTTGACATTTAGCCCTTAACAGTTTATGTTAATAGATTGAAAAATAAGGTGCATTTTTGCGCCAGACAGTCTTTTTTGAGGTAAGGTCTTATGGACAAAATAAAGTATGATTTTTCCGTTGAAACTTTAGGAGAATGCAAAGTCCGCTCTCCAATTGAACTTTCACATGAGCATGGTGATTTCCGTGCAACTTATGTTAAGGACACATCTTTTGTCCGCAATCTGGTGAATGTTTTTGAGGACGACAAGGGCGATGCCAACGACATGTCCAACCTTATGGAAAAAGCAGGTCCAAGAGAAAACATTTACTTTAACCCTGCTCACGTTACAGCAGGTATCTGCACTTGCGGCGGCCTCTGCCCAGGTTTGAACGACGTAATCCGCGCAGTAGTACGCTGCCTGTGGAACCGCTACGGCGTACGCAGAATCCGCGGCATAAAATTCGGCTACAAGGGCTTCTTTACTGAGCAGGGCTTCAACACAGTAGACCTTAACCCCGACAACGTAGACACAATCCACAAGATTGGCGGTTCTTTCCTTGGAACTTCACGCGGAGGCGGCGACCGTACAAGCGACATCGTTGACTCAATCGAACGCCTTAACATCAACGTCATGTTCATAATCGGCGGTGACGGAACCCAGCGCGGTGCTCTGGACATTGCAAACGAAATTGACCGCCGCGGCTTAAAAATCGCTGTTGTTGGCATCCCCAAGACCGTAGACAACGACCTTCAGTTCATAGACCGCTCATTCGGTTTTGAAACAGCAGTTCAGAAGGCAACCCAGGCTATAAATTCATGCCACATGGAAGCCCACTCACAGATTAACGGTATTGGCCTTGTAAAGCTCATGGGACGCGAATCTGGCTTTATTGCTACAGCAGCCGCCATTGCAAGCCACGAGGCAAACTTCTGCCTTATCCCGGAAGTTCCATTCGACATGGACGGTCCAAACGGCTTCCTTGCCCACCTCCAGGAACGCCTTGAAAAGCGCCATCACGCAGTTATCGTAGTAGCAGAGGGTGCAGGACAGGAACTCCTTACAACAACCAACCAGACAGACGCATCCGGCAACAAGAAGCTTGCAGACATCGGCATCTTCCTCCGCGACAAAATCACGGAATACTTTGCAAACAAGAGCTTCCACATCAACCTCAAGTACATTGACCCAAGCTACGAAGTACGCGCATCCGTTACAACCGCAAACGACTCCATCTACTGCGAGCGCCTTGGAAACAACGCCGTTCACGCAGCAATGGCTGGTAAGACAAAGATTGTCATTGGCCTTGTTCACGACAAATATGTCCACATCCCGATTACAATGGCAACCCTCAAGCGCAACACCGTAGACCCGGAAAGCTCACTCTGGCGCGACTGTTTGGATGCTACACTCCAGCCAGTTTATATGGTAAACAACATCAACACAGTTACAGAATACCAGCGCAAGACAGCAGAAGAAGCCAACCTGAAGGCCATTGCAAGGCTTGAAAAAGTAAACGGCATGGGCAAGAAATAATTATTCATTAAAATTCGCATTTTAGGGCAGTTTACTTCTTGTAGACTGCCCTTTTTTCAGTTATAATTACTGCAACAAAAGTATGGAGCCGTTAATATGGAAGAGATTTCTTTGGATGAATTTGGTTTTGGAACCGAAGAAGTTGTTCAAACAGAAAGCAACAACGACGCCTCAAAACCAGGTTTGATAAAAAAACGTACCCTTCCATTGCTATTAAGTGCATATCTTATTACCCCGCTTATCTGGGGCTACGTTGCATGCTCCATGGGCGCAATGACCCTAAGGGAATTTTTCCATACCCTTGCAGACCCAATCCTCTACATCTTCCTTGCAATACAGCTAATCCTGCCACTCGTTACTTTCCGCTGGTACAAGTCAAACATAGAATCTTACGACCACTCAGAAAATTCAATCGACAAGCTGAACAAAACCGTCCGCATCTTTGAAAACATATCAATAATACTTCCCATACTCTGCTCCATCACTCTGCCCAACATCTATTATTCGCGCTATATAGCCAGAGGACTGCGCTGGGAAGCTTTCCTGGGAAAGCCACCGCTAATGTACCTTGTTGTGCTCATCATAGGTGTAATACTCATCTTTGGAGCCTTTGTCTACATCCTTTTCCTACAGAGCGTTGAGCACTCAATAGACTGGCTGCCCTACAGGACAAAACACCAGACCCTTTCCCTCATAGCCCGCGTAGTGGCAATTTCCGTGGCAGCACTCACAGGTATTAGCCTTATACTTTTTTCCACCTTCCTCATCCCCAAGAACCGTCTGATGAGCAACAGCCTGCTTGCCCTGCACATCATTCCCGTTGCAGCCCTCTGCATACTCATGGCCGTAATAGATTTCTACACTTGTATTCGCGATGTAAAGCTCAATCTAAAGGACATTGCAAACCAGGCAAAAGAGCTCAGCATGAGGAACTACACCGCCAAACCGGTATCAATAATACTCCGCTGCGAGCTGGGCGACCTTGTAAACGACATGAATTCATTTTCGGACACCATGCGGAACCTTCTGACCGGCTTTAAGAATTCAATAATCCTTTCCAACGAAAATGCCACCAACTTGTCCATAAACATGGAAAAAGCCCTGGAGCAGGTCACGGACATTATGGAACACATCCAGGCAGTCCGCGACGAGATGAACAAGCAGGCCCAGGGCGTACAGGAAGCAAACGCAAGCGCAAACCAGATTCTTGGCAGCATCAAGGGTCTGAACGCAAACATAGAAATGCAGGCTTCCTCCGTAAGGCAGTCATCCTACGCCGTAAACAAAATGGTGGAAAAAATCCGCAACATAACGGAAGTCCTACAGGACAACTCCAAAGCCGTAAATTCCCTTGGACAGGCATCTGACGAAGGCCGCAAAAGCATACAGGGAGCCGTAAAGCTGGCACAGGACATCATCGGGCGCTCAACTTCGCTCATGGAAGCAAGCGCAATCATCCAGAACATAGCAAGCCAGACAAACCTTCTCGCAATGAACGCGGCAATCGAGTCGGCACACGCGGGAGCCGTAGGACAGGGCTTTGCAGTCGTTGCTGACGAAATACGAAAACTTGCGGAACAGTCGGCAAAGCAGAGCAAGTCCATACGCGACAACCTCAAGGGACTCTCCAGGGCAATCCTTAACGTTGCAGACAGCACAAAGGAAGTCCAAGACAAGTTCGACATCATCTATGAACTCACCCAGACAGTCCGCATGCAGGAAACAGAAATCATGGATGCCGTTGAAGAACAGGCAAAGGGAAACCAGCAGGTCTTGGACACAATGGAAGAAATCACCCAAAACACAGGCCACGTAAGGGACGGTTCAAAAGAAATGCTTTCAGGCGGCGAACAGGTCGTAAAGGAAATGGAAATCCTGAACAACGTTACCTCAAAGATAAACCTCCAGATGAACCTCATGACGGACAGCATAGACGTTATAACATCCGCCATGGAAAACGTAAACTCCGCATCCGCAAAAAACCAGGAAGACTTGAATTCCCTCGGAGACATAATCGGAAGCTTTACGCTGTAATTTTTCCTTTTTGGCAGTTTTTTTTGGACGGAACCTTTAACCGCTCTTCCATTTTATTCCTTGGCTAACTCGACGGAAGGTGTCCTTGCGCCACCGCCCTTCCGCCCTTCGCTATCCGCTCATACCGTCCTTCGGCCGGTACTGCCGGGGCTCCACGGCGGCGTAGGTTGTTCTAGTATGCCTTTCACAACTAATGCTTGCGAAATTACAGCAAAGGTCTTATAATTTAAGAAAGGTCTAAGCATTCCCATGTCAATGCCCTTTAAGGAGTTTTTTCATGAAGAAATCAACACTCGTTCTGGCTGCAGTAGCAGCTATCTCTTTCATTTTTGCCCTTTCAAGCTGCGCAACCACAAATTCTTCTGGTAGCAGCGACGGAAGCTCACAAGGCGACGGTCAACAGCAGGGCGAAAAAGTCACAATCAAAATGTACGACAACTGCCCCACAGACGACGCTGGCGGAATCCTTGCACAGGCAGGCTTCAAGGCTTTGGACGCTTCTTACACCGGCGAAACTTCATTCACCTTTGTAGGCGCACCTGATTCATCAAGCATTCAGCCCATCCTCAAATTCACATCCAGCTGCAAGGCCATTCAGACAGCAATGCAGAAAGCATCCGGCAAAAAATGCACCCTTACCTACAACACTGCAAAAGACGGCTCCGGCATCAAACTAGACTTGTCTTCCTCCACCGCAATCTTGAACACCTTGGCAATGATGATTTCCAAGAACGCAACAACAATCTACGGCATCTACAAGTACTAAAAAGACACATCGCAGACTATCGGCAGATGGTCACTAAAGCCGCTTCCGTTCCAAATCTTGTACTTCTTGGGGATTTTGCTTTCCCCTTCGCTCCATGGTTCGGAGGCGGCAGCTTCAAAATATTCAACTTCAGCATCACCTGCATAAAAAAACTGGTCGATTCTAGACCACTCACCGTTAAAATAATAGCTTCCAGGCTCAACAAGCGATTGCGAAAAATCATACCAGGGGCTTAGCACCTCTACCCCAAAGTCATTTTGCTTTCCAAAAGCAAGTTCCCGCAAAAGGATTGTCCCGCTATCCGTCCCCTTCTTGAACTTTCCAATGTCCCGGTTAAAGTCTCCGCAGCACAAGACAGCCTTGCCAAGAGCCAGCTCTTCCCCAACCTTCCGCGAAAGAACCGACTCCTGAACATTGCGCCACTTCTCCGTTGCATTTTCACCCCCGCTCATGCTCTTCCAGTGGTTGACCATAAGTGTAAGCATGCGGCTACCCTTGCAAACCGAAAGCTGCATCAGAGGCCTCATCCTTGGCATATCAGACTTTTGCTTACGGAAATCCACCCCGTGAACGGTTAATCCGCTTATGGGCCAGCGGGAAAGCACGCCGCAACCTATTGCAGCTCCAAAATCCTTTGCAAAGCAACCGTAGGCATAGACCTTTTTCTTGTCCCATTCCCCCGCCAAAAAATTGCTTATGTCCATCATAACGCCTTCGTTTTCAATTTCTTCCATTACAAAAACGTCCGCATCCAAAGCCTTTATAACTTGGCAAAGACGCTCAAGGCGCACAGTATACGCTTCCTGCCCCCAGCTTCCGTCTTTCTTGAATTCATCATATTCAAGACCGCTCGTCGTACTGTCAAAAAAGGTCTGGACATTCCAGTTTGCAACCCTAAGCTTCTGCCTGCTGCCAAGCTCCCTGCCGGTCCCCCTTCTTCTTTCCGAATTACTTGATTCACCCTCCGCATCACCGAGCGAACATCCGCCAAAGCAAAAGGCAAGCAAAATAACTTGCATCAAAACCAAAAATATTTTTTTCATATTTTCCATCCATACTATATATAGCCCCTAAAAATTCAAAAACTGACACAAATGCGCAATTTTTTTTGCAAAATATTGCCTAACCAAAGCCTCGCTTGCACGTGAAAATAAAAACTACTATAATATTCCTATGCTTTTCTATTATTTAGTAATTTATCCTATAAAACAAATTCTTGAAATTTTTTACCTTTTTTTTGAAGAACTAACGAGAAGTTCGGGAATTTCTGTAATAGGACTAAGTTTTGTCGTAACGCTTTGCTGCCTTCCACTGTACATAATAGCCGAATCTTGGCAGGAAAAAGAAAGAATTCTGGAAGACAGCATGCGACCTGGCGTTAAGCGCATAAAAAAAGCATTCAGGGGCGACGAGCAATTCATGATGCTGAACGCTTTTTATTCCCAACACCATTACCACCCGATTATGGCCCTTCGCTCTTCATTCGGACTTTTGATTCAGATTCCATTTTTTATGGCGGCATATTCATTTTTATCCCACCTTCCAAACCTTAACGGAGTAAAATTTCTGTTCATAAGGGATATGGGCAGCCCAGACGCAATGTTTTCCATAGGTTCATTCACAGTGAATGTTCTTCCCATTGCAATGACTATAATCAACTGCGTTTCCGGCGCCATTTATTCATACGGCCACAAAGACAAACGCGAGAAGATTCAGATTTATGTTTCTGCACTTGTCTTTCTTGTAATACTCTACAATTCCCCGGCTGGACTTGTAATGTATTGGACCATGAACAACCTGCTTTCATTGGTAAAAAACGTCTTCTACAAATTCAAGAATCCGGCAAAAGTACTTTACAGAATAGCGCTTGCATCATGCATCTGTGGCATACTTGTAGCCATCTTTGCAATGCAAAAGCGAAAAATCGAACTCCGAGCAATGCTTGCCCTAATCTGCATCATCATCGCGGCAGCTCCTTTAATCATCAAAGCTGTAAACTGGCTTTTGGACAATTTGCTTACGGACATAGACCGCTCCCCAAAGACAAGGCTCTGCATATTCATTTTCTCTTCACTCACAATAGCCCTTTTAACTGGCCTTACAATTCCATCCATTCTTATAGAAAGTGAACCCCAGGAATTCTGCTACGTAGACAAATACACGTCTCCCTTCATCTTCCTAAGGATAGCCTTTTACCAGGGACTTGGCTTCTACTTATTTTGGCCGGTCTGCTTTTATGCCTTGTTCGGAAAAAAGATAAAGAAGCTTCTAACTCTTATGGCCGCATTCCTTGCCGTATATGCACTCGTGAACAACTTTGCCTTTACCGGCTCATACGGACCGCTTACCGAAAACCTTGACTTCATGGAAGCGCAGTTCTTCTCGGCACCATTGTGGCAAATCGCATTGAATGCCCTTATTGCTCTTATAGCTTTTGCGGCCATAGTTTTTGTGCTTACAAAAAAATCCAAAGTGCTTTCGCCCATCTTTATCATTACAGCAATCTGTCTGGCGACCGTTTCTTTGCGCAATATTTCAATTGTAAGCAAGGCCTACCTGAATATGGAAAAAAAGCAGACAATTTCCAAGATTGAACCGGTATACCATCTTTCCAAAACTGGTAAAAACGTAATTGTATTTATGCAGGACAGGCTCTTTTCTCCGCTCATCGACGAAGTGTTTGAAGAAAAGCCAGAACTTGTAGAACATTTTGATGGCTTTGTCTTCTATCCTAACACCGTTTCTTTTGGTTCGCTTACAATGGTTGGCGTACCGGGAATTTTTGGCGGCTACAGCTTTACTCCGGCAGAGATGAACAAAAGGGACACAGAAACTTTGCAGAAAAAGCACAACGAATCCATCCTTTCCATGCCAGTCACTTTTATGGAAAACGGCTGGGAAGCAACTGTTTCCGACATGCCCTACGAAAATTTTGGCAAAGAACCTGTTACCGACATGTACAAAGACTATCCGGACATAAACCGTGTTTTAACGACCGGCCTATACTCAGACTATTGGTATGAACAAAACGGCATAGAAAAGACCAATTACATAAGCGAAAGCATAAAGCACAACTTCATTATGTTCAGCATTTTTAAAACATTCCCGCCAGTTTTAAGGCGCCTGGTTCATCACAAACGCTGGTGGAATGCAAACGGCCGCAAAGACCACTTCTCCCAGTTCATAGACAACTATTCATGCCTCATCTATTTCCCGGAAATGTTTGACGGTTCAGCAGAAAAAAGCACCTTCACCATGATAGACAACCTTTCAACCCATGAACCCAGCAGGCTTCAGTACCCGGACTACATACCGGTAAAAGATGTTACGCAGACAGGGCCTTCAAAATGGGCAAAAAACGCCCAGTACAACACTCAGGCAGGAACCTTGCGCTGCTATGCAAAATTCTTTGACTGGCTAAAAGAAAACGACCTGTACGACAATACCCGCATCATCATAGTCTCTGACCACGGAACTTACATTGATACAGGCAAATTTGAAAAGTCAGACAAACCACCCTATCCAAAGGAAAGCGTAACTGCAAGCCTTATCGTAAAAGACTTTAACGACCGCCGCCCCAGCCCGGACGGGATTCACCTTACAAAGGACTTCTCTTTCATGACAAATGCAGACACACCGGCAATTGCAACAAAAGACATTTTCCCGAATGCAAAAAATCCATTTACCGGCCTTGAATACGACCTTCCCAACAAAGATGAATTCGTAAAAATTTGTCACCCAAATGCAGAAAGTACGCGTAACCGTGACCATACAAAGTTGATTATTTCTAATGACGACTGGTATACGGTAAGCGGAGACATAACAAAAAACGAAAACTGGAAACAAATTTTCCCGTTTGGAGAATAAATATGCTGCTATACAATCTAATAATCTATCCCCTCTATACAATAATAGAAATCATCTATGCTATTTCCAAAAAATTCTTCCACAACGAAGGACTGGCAGTTATCTGTGTTTCCGTTGGAATTACAATCCTTTGTCTTCCGCTTTATGCCGTTGCTGAACACTGGCAGGAAGTTGAGCGCGAAAAACAGGCAAAGATGAAAAGCGGCCTTGACCGCATAAAAAAGGCATTTTCTGGCGACGAACGCTACATGATGACGTCCACTTTCTACCGTCAGCACCACTACAGCCCAATTATGGCTCTCCGCTCATCATTCGGTCTTTTAATTCAGGTTCCCTTCTTCCTTGCCGCTTACAGCTATCTTTCTCACCTTAGCGACCTGAACGGGGAAAGCTTCCTCTTTATCCGCGACATGGGTGCCCCGGACGCCTTGTTTTCAATAGGGGCATTTTCCGTAAACATCTTGCCAATCGCAATGACGCTGATAAACTGCATCTCCGGCGCAATATATTCAAAGGGACACGGCCTTAGGGAAAAGCTTCAGATTTACATAATGGCGGCTGTCTTCCTCGTAGTCCTCTACGACTCCCCGGCAGGTCTTGTTCTCTACTGGACCTTCAACAACATATTCAGCTTGGTAAAAAACATCTTCTACAAGCTCAAGAATCCCCTCAAGAAATTCTGGATTCTGTGCTGTGCAATCTGCGTAATACTCCTTGCCTATATATTGTTTGGACTAAAGATAAAATTCTCCTACACCCTGGTGGCAATGCTTGCTTTCGCCTGCATATTCCTAGCCCCGGTCTTTATCCGTTTTGCAAACAAACTTATCGGAGGTCCCCTCAAAGTTCTTGCTGAATCAACAAAAACAAGGAATTCCCTCTACATCCTGTCATGCGTACTGCTTTTTGTACTTGCAGGCCTTTCCATTCCGGCAGCCTTGGTTTCCTCTTCCCCAATTGAATTTTCAGGGCTCGGCGAACACCCAAATCCCCTCTTTTACATAAAGACGGTTTTAATCCAGTCAGCAGGATTCTTCCTCTTCTGGCCTTTGTGTGTCTACTTCCTCTTCAACAAGAAGATCCAGACTCTTCTTTCAGCATTTATGTGCTGGATAGCCGCAAGTGCCATTGTAAATTCATTCTTCTTTATGCTGAACTACGGAGACATTTCCGCAACACTCACCTTCCTAAACGCGGTAAATTTCAGGACTATTTCCATGCCAAGCCTGCTTAACCTTTTTGTACTGGCAGCCCTGCTTCTTGCAATAGTCTTTACAATTCCATTCAAGAAGGCAAAAATCCACTGCAGCGCACTTTCTCTTTTAATATGCTCCGTTACGCTCCTTGCCCTCATCAATACAGCAACAATTCAAAAGCAGTACAAGGAATTCCTCCAGATAAGCGGAACTGAATCTGCAAAAATAGAACCGATTTTTAAGCTCTCAAAAAACAAGCAGAACGTCATAGTCTTTATGCTTGACCGCTCAGAAAACCAGTATGCAGAAGAAATGTTCAGAGAAGACCCTTCTTTTAACGAATCCTTCTCCGGCTTTACCCTTTACAAGAACACTCTCTCTTTTAACGGCCACACGCTCATGGGTGCCCCCCTTGTTTACGGCGGCTACGAATATGCCCCCCTGGAGATGAACAAAAGAAAAAATGAACTTCTCTACAAAAAGAACAACGAAGCCCTGCTGCTTTTGCCACGCATTTTTACAGAACAGGCAGACTTTTCCGCAAGCATAACAGACCCGTCCTGGGCAAACTACAATGCCTATGCAGACCTTACAATAACAGACCCCTACCCAAAAATTTCCGGCTACCAGACAATCGGCAAATATTCAAGCGCCTGGTACAAATCCCACCGCGAATCTTCCGGACTTGACAACACGGAAAAACTCTTAAAGCGCAACATGCTCTTCTTTAGCTTTTTCCGCACAAGCCCCGCAATAGTAAGGGAAATAATCTATCAGCAGGGAAAGTACTGGAACACAGACGACAACGTTACATCTTACACAAACATAATAGACAACTACGCGCCTCTCTCATTCCTTCCCCAGCTAACCCAGACGGAAGAAACAAACTCTGGCTCTTACATTTGCATTGTAAATGAACTTACCCACTCATCCACATTCATGCAGGCACCAGACTATGT
The DNA here is from genome assembly GCA_002448445.1 of Treponema sp. UBA6988. Classification (GTDB taxonomy): domain Bacteria; phylum Spirochaetota; class Spirochaetia; order Treponematales; family Treponemataceae; genus Treponema_D. Next base: position 37,119 of record DJYC01000028.1, on the reverse strand, counting down.
TCCTTCAGAAAAAATTACAAACAAGGGACAGAGCCGCTTTAAAAATGAAGAAGCCTACCATACCAACATGGCGGCATTCAAACAGATTGCAAAGTGGCTTGACTACCTAAAGCAGCAAGGCGTTTACGACAATACCCGCATCATAATCGCAGCTGACCACAGCCGTGCAAGTTACGAAGACTGCATGGAAAAAGACGATGCCCTGGACGAAAAAATTGCCGGCGACAGGTACACTGGCCGCGGACATTTCCACCCCCTGCTTATGGTAAAAGACTTTAACCAGACAGGCCCCCTAAAAACCGACGGGACCTTCATGACAAACGGAGACGTGCCTTCCATTGCCCTGAATGGAATCGTAGAAGCCCCGGTAAATCCATTTACAAACAAAAAAATACCGCTGGACACTTCTTCCATAAAAAAAGACGGCGTTATAATAAGCTCAAGTGACGTGCATCAGGCCTGGCTAATGCAGGGCGACTACACCTTCCCGGTCCGCAAAAACCAATGGTGGCGTGTAAAAGACGACGTTTTTAAGGCATCCAGCTGGACAGAAGCTAATATTGAAAACTAATTAAAATAGGAGTAGAATATAAGGGCATCTTTATGCCTTAAATATACAGGAGAACAAAACTATGACCGAACAGGAATTTGAATATTTGTATGCAGTCCACAAAAGGAACGACACCACATCTTTTTCAGATGAACTCAAACAGACTTGCCAAAAGAACGGCTGGACAAACGGCAGCAAAATTACCGACTCAGGCTACGAAGCTCTTGCCCCCTATAAAGTAGACAATGCAATCATTATGGCGGCAGGCCGCTCCAGAAGATGCATGCCCCTTTCCAACTACCTCCCCAAAGGCCTCTTTGAAATAAAGGGCGACACAATGGTTGAGCGCCAGATTAAGCAGATGCACGATGCAGGAATCAAAGAAATCGTAATCGTCGTAGGCTACCTAAAAGAAAAATACTACGAAATGGCAAAAAAATATCCAGAGCTGATTGTAATCGACAACGAAGAATGGCAGGAAAAAAATAACATATCCTCTTTGTATGCCGCAAAAGACTACATAAAGAATTCCTACATCTGCTGCTCGGACAACTGGTTTGCCCACAACGTTTACCGCGACTACGTTTACGACTCATACTATGCCGCCAAATATTCTGATGAATTCATCAATGAAGACTGCGTAAAGACTTTTGACAAAAACGGCTACATGCGCGAAGTAAAGCGCGGCGGTGAAAAAAGCTGGTACATCATAGGCGAATCATTCTGGCGCAAAGACTTTTCCGACACCTTCAAAGACCTTATGGTTAAGGAATACTACGACCCGGAAATGAAGTACATGCTTTGGGACCACTTCTATGCAAAGCACATCGACGTACTCAACATGAAAATCCGCAAGACAACAGATGCCGAATGTAAGGAATTTGACACAACGGAAGAAATCATCGAATTCAACCCAAGCTTTAAGGAATTTGTAAACCAGTTCTTTCAGGAAGAAGAATTCGTAAACAGCACCCAGCGCATCTCCTACCTTTCAAACTACACAGACGTTAAGCAATACTCAGTAGTCTCAACAGAGCAGCTTACAGGCCGCATGCACGTAAACGAAAACCTCTTCGGTGCATCCCCAAAATGCCTTGAAGTCTTCCACAATGCCAAAATGGAAGATTTGTGCCTTTACGACCTTACCCGCGAAGACGAGCTTGCCCTTGAAGTCTCAAAAATGCTTGACCTTCCCACAGACAACATTTTTGTCCACTCAGGCTCCTCCGACGTTATCAAAACAATAATGACCCTTGTACTCAACAAGGACGACACTGTTCTCATTTCCGCCCCCGCATGGAACTACTACAAATCCGTAGTGGAACTCCACTTTGCAAAGGCCGCATACTACGAAATCAAGCCCGGCAAAGATTCATACGAATTTGACGTAAAAGGCCTCCTCTCAAAGGCCCGCGAAACGAACCCAAGAATCATCGTAATTACGACACCCCACAACCCCACCGGCGCAGTCATGAGCCAGACCGACGTTGAAAAAATCGTAAAGCAAAACCCGTCTTCTCTAGTAATCATAGACGAAGCATACCTTGGCTTCTCTTCCGAAAAAATCGACGCAAAGCACCTCTTGAACTCCTACAACAACGTTGTCTTCTGCCGCACTTTCTCCAAGCTCTATGGCCTTGCAGGAGTCCGCATTGGCTACGGACTGTGCGCACCAATGGCAAAGCAGGTCTTCAAGCTTGACCTTAACCCCTTCCGCGTAAGCAACCTCGGCAGAAAGGCAGCAGTCGCCGCTTTGCAGGACAAGGCCTATTACGACAACCTTACAAAGACAACCGCCCAAATAAGGGACAACTTCATTGCCCAGATGAATACCCTTGCAAACGTAAAGGCCTTCAAATCTGCCGCAAACTTTGTCTTCATTCATTTTGACAATTCAATAGATACGCAAAAGCTCAAGGACTACCTTGCACAGAACGGCATATTGGTACGCCTGTGGACGGAAAACGGCCAGCTTGCAATGCGCGTAACTGTTGCACCAAAAGAATGGATGGACAAGGCATTCAACCTTATAAAAGAATTTTTAGGAAAATAAAACAGGAAAATAAAAGATGAACCTTATGCTCCTTTATATCGACCCGGGAACGGGAAGCATGCTCTTTTCAATCTTGATTGGAGCCGCAACCACACTGTTCTTTCTTTCAAAGGCAGTCTGGATTAAATTAAAAGTGCTAATCTCCGGCAAGAAGAACGGCGTAATCCAGGATTCTTCATACAAGAAGTACGTAATTTATTGCGAAGACCGCCGCTACTGGAACGTCTTCCTCCCTGTACTACAGGAATTCGAAAAGCGCGAAACGGAAATCACCTATTACGTCTCGTCCGCCGAAGACCCGGTTTTTAGCCAGAATTTCAAGTACGTAAAACCGGAAGTCATAGGAACTGGAAACTCTGCCTATGCAAAGCTCAACATGATGAGCGCAGGAATCCTTGTCTGCACAACGCCCGGCGTAAACGTCTACCAGTGGAAGCGCAGCAAAAACGTAAAGCACTACTGCCACATCTTCCATTCAACCACCGACTCTTCAATGTACAGGCTCTTTGGCCTAGACTTCTTTGACTCCGTCTTGCTAACCGGCGACTACTCTGGAGAAGACATACGCACCCTGGAAAAGCAGCGTGGACTTCCCGCAAAGGAACTGGTAACCGTAGGCTGCACCTATCTGGACGTGCTTCAAAAAAAGATTGCGGAAATTCCTGCCGAAGAAAACCACCAGTACACGGTTCTCGTCTCTCCGTCATGGGGAAAAAGCGCCCTCCTTTCGCTCTATGGTGAACGCCTCTTAGACCCCCTTATCCAAACAGGATTCAACATCATAATCCGCCCGCACCCACAGTCAAAAATCTCAGAAGCAGAAATGCTGGACAAACTTACCGAACGTTACAAAGACAAGGCAAACGTCACTTGGGACTACGAACGCGACAACATCTATTCGCTAAAAAAAGCCGACATCATGATTTCCGACTTCTCCGGCATCATATTCGACTACACCTTCCTCTGCGACAAGCCTGTAATCTATGCCGCAAGCAAAATGGACCTCCTGCCCTACGATGCCTACGACATCCACGGTGAAAACTACGAAGGCCTCTGGGAAATGCAGACCCTCAAAAACTGCGGAATCCTCTTGGAAGAAAAAGACTTTGGCCGCATAAAAGAAGTAATCCAAAACGCATCCGACAGCCCGGAACTAAAGCAGCGCCGTGCAAGCGCAAAAGCCCAAGCCTGGCAGCACATAGGAGAGGCCGGAAAGCGCACCGCCGACTTTATGATAGAAACAGTGCAGGCACAAAACAAAGCAGAATAAATATCTGTCACCCTGAACTTGTTTTGGGGTCTATCATACAAATACTTTTTTGGACGGTACCCACACCGCTCTACCATCTTATTCCTTGGCTAACTCGACAGCCAGGCCTATGCGTCACCGCCCTTTCGCCCTTCCCTAACGGTCATACCGCCCATACGGGCGGTACTAAAGGGGCTACACGGCGGCGTAGGCTTCTTATAAAAATTCCACAGGAATTGCCAATGCTGCTTTTTCACCCCTTTTAACAGATACAACTTTATCCGTTCCGCATACAATTACAGCCTGCCCAATTTGAACATTCTTCAGCCGGTCTGTTATAAAGAAATTCTTTGCATCATCACTGTTTGGGCTTGCAGTCTTCTTTATTTCCACGGGATAAAGTGTGTTGTTCTCTTCTATAAGCAGGTCAATTTCTATTTTGTCCTTATCCCGGTAAAAATAAAGCGGCGCATCTTCACCCCTGTTTGCAAAAGATTTTATAACCTCACTTACAACATAGGTTTCAAAGAAAGCCCCTGCCATTGCCCCATTCTGCATAACCTCAGGATTTGTCCAGCGTGTAAGATAAGCCGCAAGCCCTGTATCCATAAAATACATCTTTGGCGTTTTTACAACTCTTTTTTCAACGTTTGAAGAATAAGGCCTCAAAAGATACACAATTCCAGAAGTTACCAAAAGGGAAAGCCATTTCTTTGCAGTCACTTCGCTTATCCCGCATTCCCTCACCAAGTCTCCGTAATTTACAAGCTGACTTGTCCGTGAGGCAACAACAGTTATGAACTGCAAAAACTGCATCTCATCAGCCACCTGGCTTAAGTTCTTTATATCCCGCTCTATGTATGTCTTTAGGTAAGAAGCATAAAAATCCCTTGGACTAACACTTCCTTTTATTACCTCAGGATATCCGCCGGTATAAATTCTTTCCCACAGTTTTCGGATAGAAAAATTATAATCAGCAAATGCTTTGTTGCGCCCCATAATGTATTCCTTAGAAGGAAAGAAAGCATCAGAAAAAGGATCCCTTCGAATTTCTCGAGCTGAAAGCGGATATAACTGCACAATTCCAATTCGACCGGAAAGGCTCTCTGTTGCCTTTTCAGTAAGTTTAAACTGCTGGCTCCCGGTAAGATAGTACATTCCGTTATGCCTGTTCCTGTCTATTTCCATTTTCAGATAGCGGAACAAATCCGGCACATACTGAACTTCATCAAACATGTAGGGGCTTTCATGAAGTTCAAGAAAAGTTTTGGGATCGGACAATGCGGACTGCTCTTCTGTAACATCATCAAAAGTCGTGCTTAAAACTGAATTTTCATCTGCAATTTTTTTTAAAATCGTAGTCTTTCCGGTCTGCCTTGCACCTGTAACTAAGATTGCCGGAAAAGATGAGACGAATCTTTTTAATGTCTCTTCTGCATGCCTTTCTATAAAATCCATATGCTTCCCCTCCGCATAGCATGGGATAATCCAAAGTCCACTTATATATTATCCCATATATAAAAAAAACACAAGATAAAGTCCCACGGTCAAAAGTATTTTATATGACGACGATTTTGACTACTCCCAATCATACAGTATGACAACCACTCTCACCACAACTTTTGCTATTCTTCCATCAGCCATTTTCTAAGGTTCTTCCTTATAATGCCATCCTCGTTTGACTCGGGTAGTTCATCCAATGTTAAAAGCAGTTTTGGGAAATTGTCTTTTATTAAACGCAAAGCCCGGTACTCTCTATTCCTTGTTTCATCTGAATTAAGAAGATATGAAACTTGAATGTAAATGGTTTCTGCTCCTTTTGTAGCTATAAAATCTATTTCTGCATCACCAATTTTTCCAATGAACACTTCGTAATTACGCCTTAAAAGCTCTATGTAAACTATATTTTCCAGTATTCCGTTTATGTAAGAATCCTTATAGCCATGCAAGAAAAACAATAACCCCTGGTCCGCAAAATAATACTTTTCCATTGTCTCAAGGATTTTTTTTCCGCGAATATCATATCTATGAACTTTATGCAAGGCAAAAGCATTCTGTAAATATTGCAAATCATTATAAACCGTTTCCACAGAGAGATTTCTGCCATTTGCTTTCATAAAATCTGAAATCCGTTTCGCAGAAAAAATATTACCTACATTATCAGCAACATATAAAATAATCTTTTCAAGTAAGGCGCTTTCTCTAATTTTGTTTCTGGAAATAATATCTTTTAATATTACTGTTGAATAAATACCTTCAAGATATGTTCGTATTTGAATGTCATTTCCCATCATATCTTTTAGACCAGGAAAACCTCCTATTGTCATAAACATTTTAAAGCTTTCAAAAGAATCCTCTGCAGAATTGAAGTACAGAAACTCTTTATATGACAAAGGCTGCATATTTATGATAACATATCTACCACTTAAATATGTAGCAATTTCTGAAGACAAAAGCCAAGCATTGCTTCCTGTAATGTAGATATCTGCATCTATTGTTTTGGAGGAATAAAGACTGTTAACACACTTTTCCCATCCCTCGCATTCCTGAACCTCATCAAACAGGAGATACAATTTTTTTCCATTGACACAGTGCTTTTTTACTTCTTCATAAAGTGTTTTTGCATTCAGCAAATGGGAATATTCAAAGTCTTCAAAATTTACATTAAAAATCTGAGACTTATCAACCCCATTTTCAATAAGCCTTTGTTCAATAAGGGAAAGCATAAAAGACTTTCCGCAACGGCGGATTCCTTGAACCACTTTTATAACTGGTTTGTCCTTGTAAAGCGCAATTATTTCATTAATTCCGATTCTGTCTAAAACTTCCTCTTTCATTTGTTTCTAGTATAACCGAAAGAAATCAAAAAAACAATAAAATTTTCTGGTATAAGTGAAAACTTTCTACAAATCTAAACCTGCATTCCTCCTTCCCACTATTTTCAAACATTGATTTTTGTATTTAAATAAGATAATATTATCAGAAGACTATTCAAAGCGTAGTTTTTCGAGTCAAATCAAAAGGCTACCGGGAAATATAAATGAAAAAACTATATACCTTTTTTGTAGCCATGCTTTCATGTGCATCAATTTTTTCTCAGGAAGCCCTAAAAAGCACGGAAGAAGAATACTACGACTTTCTAAGCCTGCAAGGCCTTGCCGAACGCCCCACCCTGGGCTACAGAACGCTAAGCGACAGCGAATGGACGTTGACCGAAGAAGCAAAAACCGCAGACGAAAACGTCTGGAAAAACAACAGCCTCGGCTCCAAATGGACAGTATACGAGCCAGCCCAAAAAACCGACAACTTCTTTACCCGCGGAATAGACCAAAGCATAAAAGTAAAAATCTACGGCCCAGAATGGTTCAACAGCTACAACACCGCCGCCCCCTACGGCCAAAACGACGGTGCCCTCTGGCAAGGTAAAGGCTACAACACAAGCTTCACCGCCGGCGCCCGCCTCGAAGCCTACGGCCTTGAAGCAACCTTCAAGCCCCAGCTAAGCTTTTCGCAGAACAGGGAATTTGACATAATGCCATCTGCCTACGACAACGAATATGGATATTTTTGGGGATATGGGGTTGATGCTCCGCAGAGATTCGGAGACAAAGCTTTCTTTACTTATGACTGGGGCGACACAGAAATTCGCTATACATGGCACAATCTAACTACGGGATTGGGGACACAGGCAATTTGGCTCGGCCCCGCATGGCTCAATCCGCTACTGCATTCAAACAATGCTCCATCCTACCCCAAATTTGATATAGGATTACGCAAGACACAAATCCATCTGCCTTGGCTAGGCTGGTATGTTGGCGACGTTGAAGGCCGCATGTGGATTGGCTACCTTACAGAATCCGACTACTTTGATAACGATGAAGACAATGATCACAACATGATAAATGGACTTTCTCTTTCGTATGCCCCATCATTTCTGCCAGGCTTAACACTTGGAGCAAATAAGATATGTTTAAGCAAGTGGAACAGTAAAAACGCCGTAAAATACCTAAACCCCTTATACGATGCAAACGACAATGAAGACCAAAAACTATCTCTAACTGCTGATTGGATTTTCCCAAAAGTAGGATTTGAAGTTTATGGAGAACTTGGAATTGATGATTATGTACTTGGATATCATAATAATTTAAAATTACTTAGCATACTTCGCAATCCTTTCCATACAACAACTTATACGCTTGGCTTAAAGAAAAAAATTCCTATTTATGAACCTAAAAATATTCATGGTGAAATTATTTTTGAATGGAACAATACAGAAATGACTCAAGATTTTCAGTTTGAATGGCCATATAACTTTGGATTTCATCATATCACAACCCAAGGGTATACAAATAGAGGACAATGGATTGGTTCAGGCATAGGATATGGTGGAAATAGTCAGATTCTTGCTTTCAATATTATTTATCCTAAAGGTAATACTCTTTTATTTGTTTCGCGTAACAATCCTGACAACAATTACATATATAGCAAAACTATAACAACAACCTCAAACGATAAAGACCTTTATTATCGTTGGTATGTTGCTTATAAAGCAAATTTTAATATTGGATTCAGTACTAATTATTTTGTAACGAAAAACTTATCAATGAATACAGGTTTTGCATATAATTTGATTATAAACCCAGAGTACAATCCGTCAAAATCCAGCGAAAGTGCAAATTTCTATCAAGTCCCAGCAAAAATACATAATCTACACTTTCAACTCGGCGCAAAATACAATTTCTAAAAAGAGGCAGAGCACATGAATATAGCAGATCTAGAAATTGAAAATTACCGCTCAATCAAACACCTTCATGTTCCAAATTTCAGGCAATTCAACCTTATCTTGGGTGAAAACAATAGCGGTAAAACTTCTTTATTGGAAGCAATCCAATTCTGTTCAGGAATGCCAAATGGAATTTTATTGAATCAAATGAATGTAATTCGCAGATTGATGGGCAATGACATTTTTACTGCTTTCCATGACCTTGACGAAACCAAACCTATCTCATTCTCAATATCGAAAAACAGGGAAAAAAGAAAAATATCAGTATCTTCAATAAAAAAGCAAGAATTAACATATAATTCCAGAGAGTCTGCCCAGCCAAATTTAAATCGTGTTGCAAATTATATTATAAACGTAACGCGTTTTGACGGTAAAAAGTATTCGGTTCCCTATTCCCCTGAGCAGCGCATTGAAAATCCATTCTATAAACCTCTGGCAGATAATGAAGAACTTCAGAATACAGATAAAAGCATTCCTTCATTTTTTTGGACACCTGATTGGTCTACCTATAATTATTCAAATGCCCTTAGTAAAATCATAATAAACAAAAAGAAAGATTTTATTATAAAAGCTTTGCAGGAAATTGACAATAACGTTCAGGACATTCAGCTTGGCGCTAATGGCGGTATTTTTGTTGACATTGGCCTACCGTCATTACTTCCCATAACTCTTATGGGACAGGGAATTGAAAAAATATTAGCCATTATAACAACAATAAGTAATCTAGAAAACGGATTTGTCCTAATTGATGAATTTGAAAATGGACTTCACCACACGTCAATGGAGCAGCTTTGGTCTATTCTTTTTAAGTTATGCAAAGAACAAAATATCCAGCTCTTTGTAACAACACATTCTTATGAATGCATAGAATCTTTTATAAATAAAGCAGATAATCAAAGTCAACTGTCCATCATAAGACTTGAACGCAATATAGATAATACACACACAGCCGTAAGTATAAGCGCAGAAGCTGCAAAACAGGCCATAGAGCAGCGTTGGGAGTTGCGATGAGTGCCGATTCAATAAAAACAGAAAAGCTTCTTCTTGTAGAAGGGAGAGATGAAGTTAATTTTTTCTCTGCATTATTAGCCTTCTTGAACATACATGATGTTACAATTATCGAAGCTGGAGGATGCAAAAAATTTGCTTCATTATATCCGTCTATAGTGATTACAAGCGGATTTTCGTCTGTAAAAAGAATAGGATTCGTTCGCGATGCAGAAGCAAATAAGGCAGATTCTGCTTTTCAAAGTATTTTAAATATTATAAAAAAGAATACTCCTCATTTTATATTACCAAAAACTTGTGGAGAAATTGTAAAAGAAACTATATCTTGCGGAATTTTCATAATGCCAAACAACAAAGATACAGGAATGATAGAAGATTTATGCTTAAAATCTGTAGAGACAGAAACTCTCTATAAAGAAACCGAAAAATTTGTTGCAAATGCAAAAAACAAAATGACAGAAAATGACTCTTTTCACTACAACATACACAAAGCAAAAGTTCAAACCTACTTAGCCGGAACTGTAAATACCCCAAGAAATTTAGGAGAAGCCGCACTACAAAAAATATGGGATTTCTCAAATCCAGCGTTTGATGATATAAAACAATTTATTAATGATTTATTCTTGTAAAAGAAATAAGGAGAAAAAAATGATTTACGTCAATCCTTTGATTAAAAACTTGGAGCGAGTCCCACAACCAGAAGGTCGAGGAAAATATGTTCGTCTTGACCAGAATGAAAACCCAGATGGTATTCCACAGTGGCTTTTTGATGAAGTGTACAAAAAGATAACACCGGAGTTTCTTTCAATTTATCCAGAAGAAACAAAACTTACACAGAAGTATGCTGACTTTTTTGGACTTAAATTGGAAAACGTTACACTGACATGCGGAAGCGTTGTCGGTATGGGCTATGTTATTAAAGTATTCGGGGAGCCTAGAAAAGATTTAATTTGTGTTTCACCTTCTTTCGGAATGTACGGTGTTTATGCAGAATCAATCGGAATGAATGTTAAATCGCTTTCTTATGAAAATGACTACACTTTCAAAATCGAAAAGATTCTTGATTCAATCAATGAAAATACAGGAATAGTTGCTCTTGTAAATCCGAACATGCCGATGGGCAATGTTTATTCAGAGCAGGAAATTATTTCTGTCATTGAAAAAGCAAACAAAGTCAATGCTTTCGTGATTATCGATGAAGCATACTATTACTTCTATGACAAATCTTCTCTTGAGCTTATTAAGAAATATGACAATGTAGTACTTTTGAGAACTTTCTCAAAAATGCTTTCTGTTCCAGCTCTCAGACTTGGTGTTATTATAGGCTCAAAAGAGATTGTTCATGCAGTTAACAATTACAAACCTCATTACACCGTCAACTCTATTGCACTTCTTTTTGGTGAAGCAATCATTGATAATCATGACAGACTTGTAAAAGAACTTACTGAAAAGTTTAAAGCAGGAAAAGAATGGTTTTTCTCTGCATTGCAGGAAAACGACTATCCAATCATCGAATCAGAAGGTTGTTTTGTCTGCGTAAAACCAAAGTATAAATCAACAGAATACATCACAGAAAAGCTCAAAGAAAACGGAATCCTTATTCTTTGTGGTAAGGGTGCATTAGCAGGTTTTTTGCGTGTAACAATCTGGGATAAAAAGTATATGAAGATTTTTATGGATGCACTTCTAAAAATCGACATTGCTGATTAATTCTATGGGGCATTATGATGAAAGAGATTCTAATTGATGAGTTAAAATCTATTGAACTTGAAATCTTGCAGAATGTACACGATTTCTGTGTTCAAAATGATGTAAACTACTCTATTTGTGGCGGAACTCTTATTGGAGCAATACGTCATAAAGGTTTCATTCCTTGGGATGATGATATCGACATCATAATGCCTCGAAAAGATTATGAAAAGTTTAAAGAGCTTTATAATAGTAAAGAAGATTCTACATACAAATTTATCGATTGTTATAATAATAAGCAGTATTTCCAGCCTTTTGGTAAAGTTATAAATACAAAAACAAAACTTGTTGAAACGTATGACAGACCTATTGATGAAATGGGTGTTTATATTGACGTTTTTCCCGTTGACGGTATTCCAAGAGGAGCTGTCAACAGAGAGAAGTTTTGGCAGAAAATCACAAAACTTAAAAATCTCAATACTGTTATATACGCAAAAAAAATCGAGGGCGAAGGCTTTCTGAAACATTCTATCCGAACAATTCTTTTTTATTTTTTCAGACCGTTTCCTGCAAACTGGGGAGCAAAGCGAATCAGCAGTTTTGCAAAAAAAGTGGATTTCAATGCTTCTGAAACAGTAGCATCTTCTATTTTTGGCTACGGCAGAAAGGAAGAAGTCGAAAAATCTGCTTTTGATAGTTATGTAGATTTAGATTTTGAAGGAAGAAAATTTAAATCTCTGATAGGCTATGATACTTTCTTAAAGAATATTTACGGAGATTATATGCAGCTTCCTTCTGTTGAAAAACAGGTTGCACGTCATGAATTTGAAGCTTATTGGAGATAAAAATGATACCTTTACATATAAATTTACCTGAGCATTTTTTAGATGTGGAAGTTCGCTGTGATTACACAATAAGCTCAAAAATGAAAGAAGTTTGGGCTGTTGAGCTTGATTTGCTTGTTAAGCTCCAAGAAATCTGCAAAAAGCACAATATTGAATACTATGCTGATGGCGGAACTCTTTTAGGCTGTGCAAGACATCAGGGATTTATTCCTTGGGATGATGACATTGACATTGCAATGACACGCGAAAATTATGAAAAATTTTGCAAAGTTGCACAAAAAGAATGTTCTCATCCATATTTTTTGCAGACTGAAAAAACTGATCCCGGTACAGTAGATGGTTATGCAAAGCTTTGTAATTCCGATACAGCAATGATTTTGAAATGCTTTGAAGGAAGAAATTTTAAGTATAATCAGGGAATATGCATTGATATTTTTCCTCAAGATAAAGTCCCTGATAATGAAACTGAGATGAATGAATTCCTTTCAAGACTTCAAAATCTTAGGGCAAAAGGAAAACAATTCAGAAACAGACTTCATAATGATGAAGGCGAGCATAACTTTATAAAAAGTTTTCTTGCTTTAATTGTTAGAGTTTTTCATATCAAGAACTCTCCATATTTCAAATTTGAAAAAGAATGTCAGCAGTATAATGACAAAAACACAAAGTATATGGGGTCTATTTCTTTCCGACCAGAACGCACAATAGGCTTTAAAGAAGTTTCGTTGTATAAAGATGTCATAGAGTTGCCCTTTGAATTTATAACTTTGCCTGCTCCAAGAAATTATAACCAATATCTGACAGATTTCTATGGAGAATGGAAAGTTTTCAAAAAAGGTGCATCATTTCACGGAAACGTGATTTTCGATACAGATAAATCATATAAGGAATACATAAAATAGGTTGTCAATTATGGTAAAAACAAATTTTCAATTTCCGCAAAGTTTTTTCTATGAAGAAGAAAAGTGCGGTTATAAAATTTCAACTCAGATGAAAGAAATATGGGCTATAAACCTAGATTTATTAAATGAATTCATGGATGTCTGTAAGAAGTATGATTTGCAATTTTGGGCAGATGCTGGAACTCTCTTAGGTTGCGCTAGGCACAAAGGCTTTATTCCGTGGGACGATGACATTGATTTAGTTATGCCTCGAAAAGATTTTGACAAATTTTGCAAAATTGCAAAAAAAGAATTTAAATATCCATATTTTTTTCAGACAGAGAAAACTGATATTGGAAGTCTGAAATGGTTTGCAAAAATCTGCAACAGTGAAACAACATCAATGTTCAAGAACTTCATGGACAGAGAATTTACTTTCAATCAGGGAATTGCGATAGACATAATGCCTCTTGACAATATTCCAGATGATAAAACTGAAAGAATTGCATTTTTCAAGCAGCTTAATGAACTTCAGGATAGAGCAAGAAAATTTGCAAACACAACGTATCGATATGTATTTCATAGCGACAAAAGTAATAAATCTATAAAAGTTATCAAAAATGTTATGAAAGTGTTTTTTCGCTCAATTTTGATTATTCTACGCATACCTAATCCGTATCACAAAAAAATTTCATCTATGTCTCAAAAATACAATCACACACGATGCAAATGTTTTGGGACAAATATTTTTAAGCCAGAACCTGAATCAGATAAGGGCTGTCTTGAAATAAGTGATTTTGAAGAAACTGTCTTGCTTCCGTTCGAGATGTTTGAGTTACCATGTCCTAAAAATTACAACAATGTACTTCAAAATTATTATGGAACTTGGAATGAATATGTTTCGGGAGGTTCATATCATTCAAATGTTTTTTATGATACAAATAATTCTTATAAGAAATATATCCACAACAATAGTACAGGAGGCAAATAATTATGGCAACAATAGCAATTATTATCGCAGGTGGTTCCGGACACAGAATGGGGCAAGATATTCCTAAGCAGTTTATCAATGTGAACGACAAGCCAATTCTTATGTACACCCTTGACGGATTTCAAAAGCATCCACAAATTGATGCTATTGAAGTTGTCTGTATTGACGGCTGGCACGATGTTGTCTGGGCTTATGCAAAACAGTTTAACATCACAAAACTTAAATGGGTAACATCTGGCGGAGAAACAGGTCAGGAATCAATTCGTAATGGTGTTTACAGCCTAAAAGATGTTTGCAGTAAAGATGACATCATTATTATTCATGACGGAATTCGCCCTTTGGTTGATGCTACAGTTTTGACAGATGTTATCAAGGTTGCAAAAGAAAAAGGAAACGCTGTAACTTCAATGCCATATAATGAGCAGATTTTTGTAGTGGCAGAAGATGACAGTTCAACCACAACTAAATATATTCCTCGTGAAACATTGCGCCGTGTATCTACACCACAGGCTTACACTTATGGAAAGTTAGACTGGGCATATCATAAGGCATTTGAAGAAAAAATCGGCATTTATGGCTCTTCATACACAAACACAATGATGGTTGAACTTGGTGAACGTCTCAATTTTGCGGCTGGTTCTGACAAAAACATAAAGCTCACAACGAAAGACGATTTGGAGATGTTCAAAGCATATCTAAAAGCAGAAAAGGACAGTTGGCTTAAATAATGTTCAGAACAGATAATCCGCTTTACAAAGAAGATCTAGAATACACAATTTCTCTTCCTTTGCCATGGGAAACACTTAACGGAAAATCAATTCTTATAACTGGTGCAACAGGAATGATAGGAACCTATCTTATTGATGTTCTTATGTTTCTGTGCGAAAAAAAGAAAATTTTCTGCAATATTATTGCAATGTCAAGAAAAAGAGAAAGCTTTGAAACTCGTTTTTTGCCATATCTAGATAAAAGCAATCTTCAGTTTTTAAAGCACAATGTAAATGATTCTTTTGATAATATCGATGTAAAGGCGGATTATATTTTTCATTTCGCAAGTAATACACATCCTGTAAGCTATGCCACAGAACCAATTTCTACGATTCTTACAAATGTTTTAGGATTAAACAATCTTCTTTCATTTGCAGTAAAATGCAATACACAAAGATTTGTTTATGCTTCATCTGTTGAAGTTTATGGCGAAAACCGTGGAGATGTGGAAAAGTTTTCTGAAGATTACTGCGGATATATCGACTGTAATACATTAAGAGCAGGCTATCCAGAAGGAAAAAGAACAGGGGAAGCTCTTTGTCAGGCATATATTTCAGAAAAAAATCTTGATATTGTAATTCCTCGTCTTTCAAGAATATATGGCTCTACAATGTTGGATTCTGACTCAAAGGTAGTTTCTCAGTTTCTAAAAAATGCAATAAAAGGTGAAGATATAATTCTGAAATCAGATGGATGTCAAGCATTTTCATACACTTACATTGCAGATGCGGTAAATGCCATTTTGTATTGTCTTTTCTATGGAAAAATAGGCGAAGCATATAATATATCTTCATCAGATATATCATTAAAAGAACTTGCTAAAATGATAGCAGCAATTGCAGGAACAAAAATTTGCTATGAAAAACCTGATTTATTAGAAGCAAAAGGTTTTTCAAAATCAACAAAAGCCCTGCTTGATTCATCTAAAATAACATCTCTAGGCTGGATTTCTAAATATATATTAAAACAAGGCCTTGAAAAGACTGTCAAAATACTCAGCTCATATTTAAAATAAATTGTAAAATCCAAGAAATATGCCGTGATATTTTCATCAACAAAAGTAGGAAATATTTGAGAAATTGTGATATAATTGCATTCAGTCTTAGACTGGAAAATCTCAAACAGAATAATACTGCTTTAATATAGCAAGCCAAAATTCATGGAGCTTAAGAAAATGCAACAAAAGTCTCTTAAAAAAAATGCAATTTTCAATTTTATAAAATCATTCATGAACATTGTCTTTCCCATTATTTCTTTTCCGTATGCCTCTCGCATCCTTTTACCAGAAGGTATTGGAAAAGTCAATTTTGCCAATTCTATTATTGAATATTTTACAATGATTGCAGTTCTTGGTGTAAATACATACGCCGCAAGAGAAGCTTCAAAAATAAGGGATGACAAAGAAAAATTGTCAAAGTTTACTAAAGAAATTCTTTTATTTAACTTCATCTCAACGGCAATTGCATATATACTTTTCATATTTTGTTTATTTTTCTTAGAAAAATTTTCTGATTATAAGATACTTTTAATTGTCTGTTCAACAAAGATTCTATTTTTCACGTTAGGTACAAACTGGCTTTTCACCGCAAAAGAAGAGTTCGGATATATAACTTTAAGACATACCGCATTTCAAGTTATCTCTCTTATTTTGCTTTTCTCTTTTGTACACACAGCCGATGATTATCTTATTTATGCAGGTATAGGCATATTTTCTAATGTGGGTGCAAACATTTTCAACTTTATCTATGCCAGAAAATTTGTAAATTTGAGACAAAAATCGACCATCGAACTAAAAAAACACGCAAAACCAATATTCACCTTTTTTGGAGTTTCCTTCGCTGGGAAAATTAATAGCGTTCTTGATAAAACCATGCTGGGTTTTCTTGCAGGAAATGCATGCGTAGGGTTTTACTCAGCCGCAATAAAAATAAATGAAATGATTATAGAACTAATAACTTCAACTGTAAGCTCTTTTATGCCACGAACTTCATATCTCCTTGAGCAAAATGATTATGAAGAATATTCTCAGCTTGTGTCTAAGGTTCTTAAAATAACTTGTTTCTTTTCCTTTCCAGCAACAGCAGGTCTTTTTGTGCTGAGCCGACAGCTCATTTTGCTTTTTAGTGGAGAAAAATATCTTCCTGCCTTAGGAACAATGCAACTTTTGACACTCATGATTATTTCTCAGACATTAAATAGTTTTCTAAACAATCTTATTATAACTCCGCAACGCAAGGAAAAATTCCTTCTTTATGCACAAATTACAGCACTCATATTAAATATGACACTTAATTATTTTTTCATATCTAAATGGGGTGTTTTTGGAGCAGGGCTTGCAACACTGATAGTTGAAACAACATTACCAATGGTAAAACTTATTCCATCATGGAAATATATAAACAATAAAAAAAACTTTATTTCATTAATGAAATCCTTGTTAGGAACGCTAGTGATGCTTTTAATCATAAGTAAACTTTCCGTTTACATATCTAATTTTTTCCTTTGTACAATTGTCATTACGATTGTTGGAACAATTATTTATGCACTTATTGAACTTTTATTGAGAAATGAACCCGCTTTTTTTGTTCTTAAAATGCTTAAAATAAAAGCGTAAAGCTATCAATCCCACGGAATATATCCTTTATGCCTGTTTTACCATCCAAATCTCTTAGAAAAATCACTTATGTCCAGAATAAATTCACTGTCTTCATCTGTTTCAAAATAATCAAAAGCAGTTGAATAGGTCTGTACATAAATTTTTTTCTTTTTAACGTCAAAATTCATCAAGCGGAAAAAACCGTCTCCACTTTTTTCTGGACTTCCAGAAAAACCTGCTACTCGATAATAATCCATACGGTCTTGGTAATTAGAAAGTAAAGAGTAAACTGTATATCCGGCAATATTTTTGTCAGCACGACGAGCTTCACCTTTAATACCATTAAAAGCATGACCGCAAAGAACTAAAAATATATTTTTATTAGGATAAATAAATTTTTCATAAACATCTTGGGCAGAATTTCCTTCCACTGGATTATGATTTACTAAACCAATAAAATTTCCTCTTGAATCCAAATAACCATGTGTAGCAACTATTACAGGGATGTCATGATATTTATTTATTTGTTCTTGTCCCCATTTTAACTCTTCATCTGATGGTTCAAAAGAAAGACCGATGTATAGAATTTGTTTTTCACCCGCATTAAAAACTAT
Source organism: Treponema sp. UBA6988 (assembly GCA_002448445.1). GTDB lineage: Bacteria > Spirochaetota > Spirochaetia > Treponematales > Treponemataceae > Treponema_D. Next base: position 19,092 of record DJYC01000028.1, on the reverse strand, counting down.
GCAAGACGCAAGATTGTCTTGAGAATGCCCCTTGTACCATTCCTTTCCTGCAAAATGTTTTGATTTTGGCCCAAAGTATTTTTCAAATTTTTTTGTTCCTACAAGGAAATCTTTATTCTGCTCTTTATCTTCTACCTTTTTGTCATAATCATGATTTCCAATAATAACACTATAAGGAATCAAAGAGTCTAATTTTTTAACCGCATTATTTGCATAACCCCATTCACATGTAGTTCTTCCCAAACATTGAACCATATCGCCCAAAAATACTGCAAAAACGATAGGCCCCCCTTGCGCAATCGTATTTTTTGCTACATAGTCAACCTGGTCATATAGCAAAGTATAATTATTCATTGAACATTTTTTATTCTTGTCTTTTTGGCTCTTCTTACGTGTATAGTTCTGAATATCTGGCAAAACAGCTATAGTAAAATTGTCTTTCCCATCTCCTGGAATTTTGTAAGAAGCGGGCTGAATTTTATAATCAGCATAAGTAAATTCATATGATTCATTTTCTGACTCAGATTCTGGTACAGTTTTACAGCCAAAAAAGAAAAACACAAACACAAAAAAAGCCATTAAACAATACCGAGCATTTTCTTTTACAGTGCATTTCATAATATAATTTTATCACTTTATCTCTTTATAAACAAGCATTCTCTATGTATATAATATTTTCTCTTTATATAGCATATTCTTCTATATAGCTGACTAAAAATTAAATGGAGTAACTTTCCTGATTACATAATGGATAAACTTGAAAAGGGAATAATAGAACCGTATTTAGGGCCTTCAATCAGCACAGCACCACTGCATTCCAAACGAAAAGTAAGTTCATCATCCTGTAACCTTGGTATATATTCCATATCCAACTCCAATTATCATTATAAGCGTTCGTAGTTTTTGTGCTTTTTTAATCGTATATTTTGTGATATTTTAATCGTCAAGGAAATGCCCCAGGAAAAGGCCTTGCGGATGTTGTCTTTATTTGCCGGCATAAATTACGACGAGAACACCAAACCAACGAATGCAAGATTGGCGGTTAAAAAAATAATACGCATCTATACCGCATTGTAAAAAAAAATATTTTCGCTTATAATAAACTTTACGAATTAGTACCACTATGAATTTTTTGTATAATATTATAATAAGCCCAATAGAAACCATTGTTGATTGGGTTTTTCTTTTTGTTGTGAATAAAATTGACGCAGTTGGTGTAATAGGTGCGGTTTTAGGAGTAAGCCTTGTAATAAATTTCCTTGCCTTGCCCCTGTATAACATTGCGGACAGCATTCAGGAAAAAGAACGCAAGCTTGCAAAATCAATGGAAGCTGGCATTAAGCGGATTAAAAAGGCATTCAAGGGCGATGAGCAATTCATGATGTTGCAAACCTACTATAGGGAGCATAATTATCATCCGCTTTATACATTCCGGTCTTCGCTTTCTATTCTTATTGAAATACCTTTTTTTATTGCCGCATATCATTACCTTAGCCACAATACGACTTTGCAAGGTGCCTCATGGTGGATTTTTAAGGATTTAGGTGCTCCAGACACATTTTTCACTTTACAGTTGGGGGTATTTTCACTTCCAGTACATATTCTCCCTGTCCTTATGACACTTATCAACTTTGTTTCAAGCGCAATTTATGTAAAGAATGCCCCCTTAAGAGAAAAAATCCAGCTTTATGGCATTGCCGTCGTTTTTCTTGCATTGCTTTACAATTCACCCAGCGGACTTGTTCTTTATTGGATTTTGAATAACCTTTTTTCTCTTGCAAAAAATGTCGTAATGAAAACAAAAAAGCCTTCGCGTTTTTTGCACATCGCAATAAGTGCCATTACCCTTTTGCTTGCGGCTTTCGTCCTTTCAAAGCACGGCTCAATTGCAAAAAAGTGTTTCATCACAATATTTGCTATCGGAATTGTACTTTTGCCAATTCTTGTAAAAAAGCTTTCGCGATTTGCCTCAAATAAATTTGGAACTGGCGATTTTTCTGGACTTATAAAACCAAATTTACCTCTTTTGCTTTCATCAGGAATGGGGCTTGCACTGTTGCTTGGTTTTATGCTTCCGGCTCGTGTCATTGCAACAAGTCCCGTTGAATTTTCATTTTTGGGAGCAACGCCATCTCCCGTTAGCTATATCTTTTCCAGTTTCTTTGTATTCTTTGGATTTTTTGTATTCTGGACATTGGCTATTTATAAGATGTTCGGTAAAAAAGTCCGCTGTATTCTACCATTGGTAATTTTTGCCCTGTTTTTGTGCGCATTAGCAAATGCCTTTATTTTCAAAGCGGCATACGGTAATCTAAGCGTAAGCTTCACACTTGAAGACGAAAAAGTTTTAAAACGTCTTTCTCCTTTATTTGTATTTTTACCGGCACTTGTTCTTTTTGCATCTGTCGCATTGTTTTTATTTCTTGGCAAAAGAAAATCATCAATATTGACCGGGCTGGTCGCATCTATTGCCCTTGCGGAAGCCGTTTTTGGTTTTACAAAAATTCATGAGATAAACAAAGTTTTTCAAAATCACTCTGAGAATGTTGCAAAATACAAAACAAACACTCAGGATTCTTCCGACGGCATAGAAAAAATATATCATCTTTCCAAAACCGAAAAAAATGTGATAGTACTTTTCTTGGACAGAGCAATTTCTGCTTTTTTCCCGGAAATCATTGCCCAGTATTCTGAACTTGCCAATCAGTTTGAAGGCTTTACCTATTACCCGAATACAGTTTCCTTTTCTACAAACACATCTCTTGGTGCGCCTGCAATGATGGGTGGTTACGAATATACGCCGAGCGCAATAAACGAAAGGTCTGATGAACTTCTGAGGCTTAAGCACAATGAATCAATGCTGGTTTTGCCAAAACTTTTTGCAGATGCAGGTTTTAATGCTGTAGTTTCAGATCCGCCGTGGTCAAATTATGCCCATGAAGGAGACCTTTCTCCATTTGATCCTTATGACAACATCAAAGCCTACACAACGTTCGGTAAATATACCTCAAAATTTTTCGACAAGATAGGCATAAAGGGCGGTGTTGCAAACGATAAGGCCGATGTGATTTGCCGTAAAGAAATCCGCAATTTTTCTGTTTTACAGGCTCTTTTCCCTGCCGTCCGAAGCACTTTCTATCGTCTTTGCCGAGAAAACAACGTGCGGGATGACAGAACATATTACAATATTTTCTCTTCATTATATTTTCTTAGCGAGCAGACAGATTTTTCCGCAGAAAAAGGCACTTATTGTTTTATAGACAACGATACACCGCACGAGCCTCATGCCATGAACAATGACATGGTAACACTTTCTGACAAGAAAAAATCCCTTGAATCAACTCACTATGATTCAAATGCAGCCTCGCTTTTGCAGGCAGGGAAATACCTTGATTACCTTCGCAAAAATGAAGTATATGACAACACAAGAATTATCATTGTTGCCGACCATGGAAACACGTTAAAGCTTCCAAGATTTGACGGCTTTGAAAACCAAAAGGAAATGGCCCGTTATAATCCGTTATTACTCGTAAAAGATTTTAATGCCAGCGGAGCAATAAAAACAGACAATTCTTTTATGACAAATGCCGACACACTGTTTTTTGCAAAAGAAGGCTTGCCTGTAGCTGATGTAAATCCCTTTACCAAAAAAACTTTTAGGCAGGAAAAAGAAAATGGGGTTCTTCTTTATCCACTTTCAAACGGGGAACACCATGCAGACCATTTGCTAAAGAAGACACAGTTTACACTCGATAAGTCCCGCGGTTATCATGTTCAGGATGATATAACAAAACCTGAAAACTGGATTCCGCTTAGCGTATATGAAAACGAAAAAGAATAGGAGCAGATTGATATTATGTCAAAAAAAATAAGGATTCCGCTAAAAATTGTAGTTTTTACTATTATTTTCTACCTTTTATGCATTTGTATTTCCGCAATTTTTAGGGATGATTATGCATCGTATGGGCGCATTCTTATGCATGAACTGTATGAACAGGACAACATAGATATTATGTACTGCGGTGCAAGCCATGTTTCGCACGGAATTACGGCAAAGATTGCAGACAAAGAAAATGGAAAAAACAATTTTAGCTCAGGCACAGCAGCACAGACAATTAACGGAACCTATGCCATTTTACGGCAGGCTGTAAAACTCTATAAAATTGAGAAAGTTTTTCTGGAACTTGATTTTGCCGTGGCAACCCAACCGTCTGTAAAAAACAGAAAAGGCTTTAAGGCGGATTATCTTGTTTCAAGGTACATAAAAGATCCCGTTATTAGATTTGAATATCTTACTTCAATTTCAACACCCAAGTATTATATCAATCATTTCCTTCCAATCGGAAAAGATAAGTATATGACTCTGAATCCAAAAGATTTGGCATATCGTTTTAAGAGCATCGTTTCTGGAGATTATTTTAACTATGTCTACGAAGATGAGGATGCGGAATACGATGGAAAGGGATGTCTTTTGGATGTACGCCCAATAAAAAACGGAACATTTGAAAATGACAAGGATGAAGGCCCAATACGAGTCTGGGATGTAACAGATGACTGGAAAAATACTATAGACAAAATTATTGATTTGTGCAAAGAGCATAACATTGAATTGATTTTTTATTCCCAGCCGTGTACTGATTTCTACCTTCACGAAAAAGGAAATTATGATGAGTATTATCAGTTCTGCAAAGATTTTACATCATCCCGCGGATTTGATTATTACGACTTCAATTTGGCTAAGGAAAAGTATCAGCTTTTGGAAGATGAAGACTTCCACGATGACAACCACTTTTCAAAACAAGGTGTCTACAAGTGGACACAGATTTTCTGTGATTATTTTTTCACCCATAAAATTCCAAAGGACGACATGTTCCATTCTTCTTATGCAGAAAAAATTGCCCTACAAAAAGACAAAATCTACGGTCTCGTAATGAAGATGAGTGATGACAAAAAATCATTGGACATTACACCCATAAAAAATCATGTTGATGATTCCCGCATTACATACGATATCTTTGTAAAGGTGGATGGAAAAGAATCTCAGGTTTGTACAAAAACTCCAGACAAGCACATCGTTCTTCCATCAAAACAAACAGGGACAGTAAGAGTTGTTAGCTTTATTGACGGAGTTGAACAAACTAACTGCAAAACCCATTTTACGACATTCTAAAGGCAGGTATATATGACACTTCTTTCAAATACATTTGCAATTTTTTTGCTTGCAACACTTGCAGTTTATTATCTTTGCCCCAAGCGCTTCCAGTGGATTTGCCTTTTGGCCGCAAACACAGTCTTTTACTGCTACAGCGGAATTGCTAATATAATTTTTATTCTCTCAAGTTCACTCATTACTTTTTTTGCGGCTAAACTTGTTTCGGACATGAACACAAGCCTAAAAGAAAAAAAGGCTGTTGTCTCAAAAGATGACTTTAAAGTGCTAAAAACAAAAAATCGCAATAAAAAACGCTTGGTCCTCGTAGGAATGCTTTTACTGAATGTAGGAGTTCTTTTCTATTTGAAATACTGGCGGGTGCTTATTGGCTCCAAAACACTTATTCTTCCCCTTGGCATTTCTTACTATACTCTCCAGGCAATCAGCTATTTTATGGATGTGTACAATGGCAAAATTGACAAAGAAAATAATTTTGCAAAGTTCTTCCTTTTCATTTCCTTCTTCCCTCAATTAATCATGGGACCAATTAATCGTTATGGAAATCAGGGTGAACAACTAAAAAATCCTCACGATTTTGATTTTGAAAACATCAAGCACGGTGTAATGTTGATTCTTTACGGTGCACTAAAGAAATATCTTGTTGCAAATATGCTTTTCCCCAGAATCAATTCTATTTTAGACCCATATTATGAAAACTTGCCTGGTTGCGTAATTTTATTCGGAATTTTACTTTATGCAATATATCAGTATGCAGACTTCTCCGGTGGAATTGATATGTTCCTTGGCATTGCAGAACTTTTTGGAATCAAAATGCAGCCAAACTTTAAGCAACCATATTTTTCTACAAGCATAGCAAATTTCTGGCAGAGGTGGCACATAAGCCTTGGCCAGTGGATGCGAGACTATATTTTCTATCCATTTGCACTCACCAAAGTTATGCAAAATTTTAGCAAGTGGTGTGGCTCTCACTTGGGTAAGCATTTTGCACGTGTTCTTCCGGCTTGTATTGCAAATATCTTGGTATTCATGCTTGTTGGCGTATGGCATGGCCCTGAACTCCACTTTTTTGTATGGGGTCTGTACAACGGACTTTTAATTGCCTTTAGCGACATTCTGAAGCCTGTGTTTGAAAAAATCAACAGCCTCCTTCACATTAACGAAAAAAGCAAGGGATGGCATGTCTTTAGAATCATCCGTACCTTTATCCTTGTGAACATTGGCTGGTACTTTGACAGAATTGTAGATGTAAAGCAGAGTTTTGTTTATCTAAAAAATACGTTCACTAATTTTGGAAATCCAATGCTATTAGCCTCACAATCTTATATGAGAGACATTCTTGGCCGCATTTCTAATTTTGAAAGCCAGATTGTCTGTGTTCTTATTGGATGCGCATTTATGCTGGTAATAAGCATTCTAAAAGAGAGAAAAGTGGATGTATACGCATCAATCCAAAAGAAGAACATTGTAGTAAGATGGTCAGCCTATTATGTAATGCTCATTCTTGTGATTCTGTCATTCACTTTCAGCGCGGGGGACGCGGGATTTATGTATGCGCAATATTAATTTCCTTTGCTCTCTTTTTCGTATTCCAGATACGGTTGATAATTCGCTTTATCAAATATGTTATCTTTTACGTGCAAGGCACGGTTTTTATCAAGCGTGAATACATTTTTATCCACAACTTGACGCAATTTCCATTCACCACCTGCGTGGGGCCAAACAACGCCCCCATTTTCTTTTTCCTGAACAAGTTCCTTTTTAGTAAAAGGATTTATGTTAGAAATAGGCAAACCTTCTTTTGCAAGAAAAAGCGTATCGGCATTAGTCATAAATTTATTGTCCGTTTTCAATTCACCATTTGAATCAAAATCCTTTACCAACAACAGTGGATTGAAATTCGGAGGATTTATATTTTCAAAATCTTCAAACGGAGCATCCATGTTTATACCTCTGCCATGATCGGCAGTTACAATAATACGCGTATTGTCAAAACAACCATTCTCCCTTAGAAAATCAAAGAAATTTGCCAACTGCTTTATAGCAGCAACAAATACATCATAGTGCATTAGGTCTTCATCAATTTTGGATCTATAAGTTTGATTATCTGGAATTTCACATTTTTGAGTCGGGGTTTCATAATCAGATTTTAGAAAGATTGGTTCATGCGTAGTTCCGTTTCCAACAAAGGTAAAAGTATCTCGTTCCGAATCAAAATCAGAAATTTTTGTGAGATAATAAAGAATTGAAAATTCATCAATAAAATAACTTTCGTCACGCTGGGGAATTCGGAATGCATAATAAAATATACTACGGATAGGCGGATAAATTGCTTGAAGTACAGCAAAATTACGCAATTCTTTCTTACAAATTTCATCTATCTCTCCCATAGAGAGATTTTTTTCTTTTATATACTTAGTTGAATAATATCTTGCAAGTTCTTTTGCATTAACACCGATATCGGTGAACGGTGATAAATCTCCCTTCCATGTATAATTTGGATCTGGCGGATCCGTTACCGTAACCTCATATCCTGCATCCATAAAAAGCTTTGGCATTATGAGACTCGCTTCATTATGTTTTATTCTCAATGGTTCGTCTTTTCTTTCATTCAATTTCTCGGGAGTATATTCATATCCACCGGCCATTGCAGGAAACCCCTTAACAGTGTGTACGGAAAAACTTATTGTATTTGGGTAAAAAGTAGTTCCTGCAAAATTATCTTTTAACTCTGGAAGTTGCTCTAAGGCATAAGGGAAAAACGCTCCTATAGCAGCATCAAGAAAAAATACTACAACATTCTTTTTGGTTTTGCTCAAGTGAATAACTTTATCTTCAGAAAAACTATTTTCTGCAAGCTGTTTTTTATATTCATTAAATTCGGAACATATTTTTTTGCAATGAATAATTCCATAAGAAAACTCTGCAAAACATACAGAACACAATATAGCCAAAAGCAATTGCCGCTTTTTCTGAAAAATAAAATATATAGCAACACTTGCAAGAAAAACAATAATTGGCAAAAGGACAAAGAAGGGAGTAAATTTTTCGATCTCATAAATATCAATATTGAAAAAAATATTCAACATTCCGTAATCAAATTTAAAGACGAAAACATTAAAAAGTGCACAAATAAAAAATAAGAACACAAAAGCAGAAATTGTTTGTTTTACTCGTGTTCCAAACATTTTATAAATACAAACAGGCCAAAAAACAAAAAGACCTATGAAAAGACAAGAATTTGTAAAAACGTAGGAAATAGGCGAAGCTGTTTTTCCAAGAAAAGAAAATTCAATTGGGCTACTGGCGATAATCCCAGATGGAATCATAAGTCCAAGCAAAAAAGCAAGCCCTAGGCCACTAAAAATTAAAATAAAAAGCGAAGAATTCTGAATTTCTGGATTAAATTTTAAAAAACTGTTTACCGCATTTACTTTTATAAACCTTTTCTTTAAGAAAGGAAGACTAAACAAGAAAATAGAGAAAATGAAAAGCAAAATTTTTTTCCACAAATTTGCATTGATGGACATTAAATTTCTTGTGAGCAATATTGCAGAAAAAAGCAGCATAATTCCTGAAATAGAAAAATAAACAATTTTACTAGCATATTTCGTTTTTGAAACAATATTTTTGACTAACGAAAACAGATTGTTTAAAATCCAATATATTACAAGCCCACTTGGAGAATTATAAAGAAGCACAAGAAAAATAGTTGCAACTACATATAGCTGTGCTTTTTCTCTAAATACCGCATCTTTCGTATAAATTGCACCACTTATAAAATTAATAAGTGTCATCAAAATTGGCAAAATATGAATTCCAAGAGTAAATGACTTTATATGAATAACGAAGAATTCATCCGGTTTTCCCAAATTATCAAAAATCCACCATTTTGCGCCTGCTAAAAATTCATTATGACTTAAATAATGATATGCAGCAATAAAAAAAGGAATTTCAATCAATATAGAAAGTGAACTTCTTAAAACATAAACAGGGTGATAGTTGTTTTGCCTATAATATGTGGAGAGCATCATAAACCGCTCATCACCCTTGAAAGCCTTTTTTATCCTTTTTACTTGACCCTCAAGCTTTTTTGCAATTTTCCTTTCTTTTTCTTGAAGATTATCAGCAACATTATAAAGTGGAAGTGCCAAAAAATTTATCGCAATGCTAACTCCGCAAACAGCACCGATAACCCCAAATTGGCTAACTTTATTTATGAACAAGTTGAATACCCAGTCAACGACTAGTTCTATAGGAGAAATAATAAGTGTATAAAGCATTTTTACATTATAAACAAATGTTTGGAAAATGTTAATATATAAATAAAAGATATTGTAAAATTAAACTTTCGTTTAGACACAAATAATACTTACCACTTTTCTTAAGTCATAAAATACAGTTTGCATTCATTTCTTCCCAATACATTTTTGCAAGTTGCATCGGTTTATAATTTGCTGTAAGTTTATTCGCAATTTCTGAAAGCTTATCTGCTGAATCTGCTTGCTTTAATTTTTTGAGTATTAAACCAGCTAATTCTTTTTCATCTTTTGCGTTTTCTACATAATTACACAAACCAAGAGTTGCTTCGTAAAGAGATGTTTCTTTCGTGGAAATAACTGGTATTTTGCAAATAGCTGCCTCAACAGGGGTGCGGCCAAAGCCTTCAAAAAGAGATGGTGTTACAAAAAGGCTAGCATGTGTTAAAAGCCAATTGCGCTCTTCATCTGTTACACGGAAAAGAAGTTGCACACGTTCTGAAAGGTTATTTTGGGAAATAAAAGCTTTCATTGCTTCAAAAACAGATTCTTCTTTGTAGCCTCCACAAAAAATAAGATCCTCTTCTATATCGTTTTTTATCAAATTAAATGCTTTAAGAAGTGTCATAGGATTCTTTTTTTCTATGTAGGCATTTAAATCAAGAATGTATTTTTTTTCTGCCAAGTCAACGATTTCTGCCTGCTTGAAAACATCAAAAACAATTGAGTTTGGAATTTTAGTAATCTGTGCTGCCCTTTCATTTGTAAGACCAAACGTTTTTATTATGTCATTTTTTGTATAGTCAGAAACCGTTGTGAGCATACATTTACTGTCTGTAATAAAGCCCCAGCCAGATTTGCCGTTTCTGTGAACCGGATAAATATCATGAATTGTACAAAGTGCAGGTAACCTTGTTTTTACAAATGTGTAATCCACGCAATACGGAAACCAGATTGCATCAAACCCTTTTTTTTCAATCGCTCTTCTAAAGAAACCAAATTTCTTAAGATATTTTGTTCCTTTGAATTTCCCCTTTGTCAATTTGTTTACCATTGTAAGCGGGAAAAACTTTAAGACTGTCAGCTTAAACTCTGGAAATCTTTCTCTAAAAAATTGCTCATGGTTATAATTTACAAACAACGTAAAATTTTGCGCCACCTTAAGACTAGAAAAGGCATCCAAAATATCTGCTGTAAAAATTGATGTAGAAAGTGATAGTTTTTTTGCCTTTGCTTCATTATGCCCAAAAAAAGTACAGTCTATAGCTATTTGCATATTCCACCATTCGTATTCAACTGCCAGCTTTCTACAGAATCCCGAAGCAATTTTTCTGTGCCGTTTTTGAAGCTTAATATTTTTGGCAGGGGATGGCTCAGGAAAAGGTAGATTCCTTCCGTGACAGAATATGCGCCTATGTTTGCAAACGCAAGCATGTCGCCAATGTCCGGCTTTGCTTTGAATGGATATTCTTTTGTAATAATATCTGCGGTTGTGCAAAGAGAGCCGTAAATTGTGTAGCCGTTGCTGGTTGAGATGTCCTTTGTGCATCTTTCTATGTCTGATGGAGGCATGCTGTCTGCCTTTATAAGATGGATGGGCGGCTTTTTCATTCCCATAATCTGTCCGTAATAGTTCACATGGTTTATTCCGCCGTCAATAAAAAGGGCGGGGACTTCTGCATTCTGCTTTACGTCCATTACAGAGCTTACATAAGTTCCACAAGAGGAGGCAACATAGCGTCCGCTTTCTACAACCCAGAAAAAGGGGCTGTCCTTTATCATCGCAGAAAATTCTTCAAGGTCACTAAAGTTCTGCGCATAATCATCTGGAGAAAAATAGTCAAAGGCAAGACCCGGGCCATATTCAATGCGCTCAAAGGCAATGCCGAATTCTTTTTGCAGTTCCGAACAAAAGCCTTGAATAAAAGAAACTTCCTCTGCAACCTTCTTCATCTTCTTTTGCGTACCGGTAAAAAAATGTATCCCCTGAATTTTTATTCCGGGCAAATCTTTAAGCAAGGCAATAGATTTTCTTACGCATTCCTCGTTCATACCAAACTGGCAGCCGTTTGTAAGGCGCAAGATTATTCCTTGGGGGTGAGGATTGGCAGAAGCTTTTACAACTTGCTCAAGGAATGTTGCATGCAAAAAAGATTCCAGCGTGATTGTTCCAACACCAAGATTGTATGCCCTTTCAATATCCTGCTTGGTCTTTACAACACCAGAAAACACAATCTGGTCTGGATTTACTTTTACGGCTTCGCAAATGGAAAGTTCCCCCGGAGAACAAACCTCAAACAAAAGCTGCGGGTCTTCTTTTAGCGCATCAAGCAAAAAAGGGTTAGCCTTCATTGCATAGCATAATCGTGAATTTGAAGGCAGCATTTCCTTTATTTTCTGAACACGGGAAAGCAAGGCATCGTAGTCAAAAAGATAAAAAGGAGTGCCGTATTTCTGCGCACATGATTTTATGAATTCATCGTTAGCCATTTAGTTTTGCCTCCAAAGCCCGCTTGTCCACTTTACCGTTTTTTGTAAGCGGAAATTCTTCTATAAAAATAAAATTGCTTGGAATCATGTAAACAGGCAGGGATGTTTTTAATGCCGTAACGATTTCCTTTTTGTCGGTTTCCTGACCCGTATAAAAAGCGCTTATTTTGTTCTGGGCAAAAATACAGCAAGCCCTTGTAATTGAACAAATCTTTTCTACCGCACCTTCAATTTCAGAAAGCTCTATCCTGTGCCCCATGTGCTTAATCTGGGTATCCTTGCGGGAAACATAATAAAGAAGCCCGTCCTTGCCGTAGCTTGCCAAGTCACCGGTACGGTAAATGCGCTCAAAGTAGGAAGGGTTTAGCGGATTCTGGACAAAGGCCTGTGCGGTACGCTCGCCATTGTTGTAATAGCCAGGCGCAACACAGGAACCGCTTACGCAAAGTTCTCCAGTTTTTTCTGCTTCGGTAATGAGGGCATCGTTTTCGTCCAAAAGAAAGACGCGCTCGTTGGGAAAAGGAATGCCTATTGGAAGCACATAATCTTCGCCAATTGAATGAGGTACTTCCGCATAGGTACAGTTGCATGTGATTTCCGTTGGGCCGTAAAGATTTATGTATTTTGCATCAGGAATGTTTTCTTTCCAAATGCGGAGCTGCTTTACAGGCATTACTTCGCCAGAGAACATAATCTTCTTTAGGGTAAGCGGTTTTTTGTACTTAAAACCGCCCAGGGTAGAAATTATACACATTGCGGAAACAGCCCAAATGATTGTGGTAATCTCTCGCTCTTCAAGATAGTCAAGAAGTTTTGTGGGAAAAGAGAAAAATGCCTTTGGAACAAGATGAACTGCGGCACCAGTAAAGACTGCGGTAAAAATATCCTTAACCGAAACATCAAAATCAAAAGGAGCCTGGTTTGCAAGGTTTTCTGAACTTTGAATGTCAAAAACTTCTGTAAAGCAGGAAATAAAATCAACAACGTTGCGGTGGTTTACAAGAACCGCTTTTGGCATACCTGTTGTGCCAGAAGTAAAGTTTGCATAAACAGGGTCAACGTCTACAATTTGATTGCGCCGGGCAGAATTATAAGGAACATTCGCCTCTTTTACTTCCTTTAATAGGTCATCCGTATAAATAATCTTACAGTCGCTTCCAAGGCCTTCTATCTTTTTCTGGAATTTACGATCCACAACGAGAGTCTTTGCTTTTAGGGTTGAAATCATGGAAAGAAGGCGCTCATCCGGGAAAGTCGCATCCACAAATGAATAAAAGCATCCAGCGTATAGTGCCGCAAAAAACAATTTTAGTGTTAGCACGGATTTTTCCGTTACAACAGGAACTGCCGTCCTTGGGTCAAAATATTTTTCTAAAAAAGAAGATATTGCCTTTGCATCTTTTACAAAATCTTTCCAATTAACGCTCTCCTGCACATCTGCAAAAGCCGTTTTATCCGCATATTTTTCTGAGGTTGCTTCAAGATAATCTAAAACAGTGTATTTCATAGAGTTAAAACATTATATACAATAAGCCACTCTTTGTGAATACATTATTTGCGGCGCTTGCCTTTCCAATCGGAAAGCTTTTTCCGCTGCCTTAAAGGCCTTGTGTGTGGCGCTTGCGGGGTTCCGGGGGGCCCTACCCCCTCCATTGCCTAACGGCACCCCGCCTGTGGCGGGCCCCTCCAGTGCCTGCCGTGCTTTTTTCTGCTACAGTCTGCCATCTTTCTAATACAAAGTCTCCCCCAAAAGCCGCGCTGCCAGGTTTACCGCCATGATTGCCGTCTGGTTCCTCACATCAAGGATGGGGTTTACTTCTACAATTTCCATAGACTTTACCATGTTCAGCTGGCACATCTCTTCCATTAAAAGTAAGCCTTCGCGGTAATTCAGGCCACCGGGAACTGGCACGCCGGTACCGGGAGCAATGGAAGGGTCAAGGGAGTCCATGTCAAAGCTGATGTGGACTACGTCGCAGCGGGTCTTAAAGAAGAGCTTTACCTTTGTTAGAACCTGGTCAAAACCAATACGGTCTATGTCGCTAATTGTAAAGGCTGTAACTCCGGCTTCCTTCATGAGCAGTTTTTCGCCCTTGTCCAAATCGCGAAGCCCCACAAAGCAAATGTTTGCCGGGTCAACCTTGCGCCCCTCGTGGTAAAGGTTCACAAGTTCAGGCAGACCATAGCCCGCACTGGCCGCAAGACATTCGCCGTGGATGTTTCCGGTAGGGCTTGTCTCTGTAGTGTTAAAGTCTCCGTGGGCATCCACATACAAAACGCCAAGCCTAAGATTTTTCTTCTTATAGAATGAACTTAGCCCCGCAAGCGTTCCCAAAACTATTGAATGGTCGCCGCCAAAAACAAGGGGAAACTCTCCGTCGCAAGCGGCATCTTCAACTTCCTTAGCAAGCAGCGTACACGCATCCACAATAGGTTCAAGATATTTTGCCTTGGGGTTAGTGCCAATGTCTGCAAATTCCTGGGCGGTAACCTTTATGGGATTCTGGTCGCTTATGACCTTGTGCCCCAAGCTTTCTATTTTTTCCCGTATTCCAGCAAGGCGAACGGCGGACGGCCCCATATCCGAACCGTGTCTTCTTCCGCCGTAGTCAAGCGGCATTTCTAAAATGTGTACATCCATATAAAAAATCATAGTTCCTTTTGCGCAATAATGCAAGGTTGGAATAATTGCCGTGGGCACAACTTTTCTATATAATATGCCTGGTTATGAAAAAAGTGTTTGTTTTTGCCCTTTTCTTTGCCTTGGCTTTGCCGCTCTATTGCCAGGCTAGTCAGGAAAGCACACCGTTTGGACAGGAAACCCTTGATGCAGCGGAAAAAGATGCCGGTACGGAAAAAATACCGGTATAAAAGGGGACATCTTTTTTGACTACTCAGATGGGCTATATTGGTTGCCCGGAAATACCAAAATCGAACTTCGCTATATGAAAGAACACCGTTCGGATATTCTTGAATGCATTTTTACAGTTCCGTATTATTTGATTACGACAGTTATACCATGTCTTGTTTGCCCCGGAGAACTGGTTTACTACCGCAAGCAGGATGACGACGGCTCCTACGGAAACTATTTTGGCATAAGCCATCCGCTAAACATGACAATGGCCCTTTACTTTGGCGACAATTTTTACACGGCCATTAAGCTTGGGGTAGCCTGTGACTTTTGCGTTGGAAGGTGGGCATTTAAAGTTGGCCCTAACGCAAGTTCCTATCTGGTGCTTGGCTACGAGCCAATATCATTAAACGCGGGACTTAGGGCAGGATATTTTGACAATGAATGGTATGCAGCCCCTTCTTGCAGTCTTAACTTTAACCTTAAGAACGAAAATAATTTTTATGCCTCTTATATGGACGCAAATTTCTTTGGCAAAAACATAAGGCGCATTTCTTTGGGATTAACGTTTATCGCTGATTAGAAGCCTACGCCGCCGTGTAGGGGCGCGACAGCGTTGCTGATGGCGCAGGTCCCTGAGCCCCGTCGAAGGGCCGGAGCCATCAGCAATGGAGCGGGTAGGGTCCCGCGGAACCCCGAAAGGGCGGTGACGAAAGGCATTAACGGTCGAGTTAGCCAATAAACAAATGGTAGAACATAAAAAAGCACCGTCCAGAAAATTCCAAACACAGAAAATTCCAATCCTTGAACCTGTCCGCAATTTGCGCTATAATCTGCAAAATCGCTTTGACAGGAAATAGGAGGTAGCCCCGGATGTTAAAAGGCAGGCATATTATAGAACCCGGAGATTTAAGTGTTTCAGAAATTGATGAGATTTGTTCTTTGGCAGAACAGATTTTAGTAGATCCTGTTTCTTTTCAAGATGTGTGCCGCGGGAAAATTCTTGCGACACTTTTTTTTGAGCCAAGTACCAGAACCCGCCTTTCTTTTGAAGCGGCAATGCTGCATTTGGGCGGAACAGTAGAAGGCTTTGCAGACGCAAGCTACACTTCTTCCACAAAGGGAGAAACACTTGCAGACACAATCCGCGTGGTAAGTTCCTATGTAGACGTAATTGCCATGCGCTCCCCAAAAGAAGGAGCTGCCCTTTTGGCATCCCAGTTCAGCGCATGCCCGGTAATCAACGCTGGAGACGGCGGACACTACCACCCAACGCAGACCCTTACCGACCTTACTACAATCCGCATGTTGCAGGGAACATTGGAAGGCCACACAATAGGCTTCTGCGGAGACCTAAAGTTTGGACGCACGGTCCACTCTCTTGCAAAGGCAATGTGCCTCTACCCCAAGAACAAGTTTGTCTTTATAAGCCCCAAGGAACTGGAGCTTCCCGAATACTACATAAAGTCCGTACTGCAGCCCGCAGGCGTAGAATTTACAACGGCAGAGCGTCTTGAAAACGTTATCGGTGACCTGGACATCCTCTACATGACCCGCGTACAGAAGGAGCGCTTCTTTAACGAGCAGGACTACATCCGCCTAAAGGACAGCTACATTCTGGACAAGGCAAAGATGAGCCTTGCCCGCAAAGACATGATTGTACTGCACCCCCTTCCCCGCGTAAACGAAATTGCCCCGGAAGTGGACGAAGACCCAAGAGCCGCCTACTTTAAGCAGGTAAAATTCGGCATGTACGCACGAATGGCCTTAATGTCAAAGCTGACCGGCTGCCTGTAAGCAAACAGGTGCCCTATAGATGCCCTATAAATAGGAGAAAACAGAATGATTAATATAGCCGAAATAAAAAACGGACTGGTAATTGACCACATTCAGGCTGGGCTTGGCTGGAAAGTATTCAAGTGGCTTGGCCTTGACGAAGCAAAATTCACCTGTGCGCTAATCGTAAACGCCATTTCCAAGAAAACCGGAACCAAGGACATAATCAAAATAGACAACATCCTGAACATTGACTACAGCGTGCTTGGCTTCATAGACCCCAACATCACAGTAAACGTAATCCAGGACGGCCAGATTGTCCGCAAAATCAAGATGGAGCTGCCGGAAAAGGTGGAAAACGTAATCCACTGCAAGAACCCCCGCTGCATTACGATTACAGAGCATTACGTTCCCCAGGAATTCCGCCTGGTGGACAAGAACCTAAAGCAGTACCGCTGCATCTATTGCGATGCCCTCTACACCGCAGGAACCGTAGGAGAAGACTAATGGCAGCAAAGCAGCTTTTAATTTACAACGCACACATAGTTGATGCCCGCACAGACAAAAAGGGTGCAATCCTTGTAAAAAACGGCAAAATCCACTCCATGCCATCATCAACAGAGCTAAAAAAGCTGCTTGCCGACCCTTCCATCCCCGCATTTGACGCAAAAGAGCTAACCCTGCTCCCAAGCTTCATAGACATGCATGCCCACTTCCGCGACCCGGGTCAGACGCAAAAAGAAGACATTGTTTCCGGTTGCCATGCCGCCGCCGCCGGTGGATTTGGAACCCTTGTCCTTATGCCAAACACGTCCCCGGTTGTCTCTTCGCAAAAAGAAGCCCTTGCCAACAACCAAAAAGCAGAAGAAACAGGCCTTGCCCACGTAATCCAGAGCGTAAGCATAACATCCCGCTTTGACGGAAAAACCATAAGCCACCTTGACCAGCTAAAAAAGACCCAAGTTCCACTAATCACAGAAGACGGCCACGAAGTAACGGACAGCAGCGTAATGCTTGCCGCAATGAAAACCGCCGCCAAAAAAGGCCTAATCGTAAGCTGCCACAGCGAAGACCCCTTCCTTGCCCAAGCCGCCCGCCCCTTACGCAAAGCCGCACTTGAACTGCTAAAGAAAAACAATGGCCACCCCTCTGCAAAAGACAAAAAAGAAGCCGCCGCCTACCTAAAAGAAGCAGACTCTTTGCTTGCCGCCGCAGAAGACGCCGCCACTTACCGCAACATCCGCCTGGCAGAACTTGCAGGTTGCCACATACACCTCTGCCACGTAAGCACGGAAGAAAGCCTTAAAGCCGTAATCAGCGCAAAAAAGCGAGGGGTAAACGTAACTTGCGAAGTAACCCCCCACCACATAGGCCTTTCCTCCAAAGGCGAAAACATCTTTAACATAGTAAACCCGCCGCTAAGAAGCCAAGCCGACAGAAACTTTCTTATACAGGCACTAAAAAAAGGAGACGCGGACGTAATTGCAACGGACCACGCACCGCACACAATGCAGGACAAAGCAGAAGGATCCCCGGGATTCAGCGGACTTGAAACAGCATTTGCGGTCTGCAACACAACCCTTGTAAAAGAAAACGGTTTTACCCTAAAACAGCTCTCCGCCCTAATGTCTGCAAAACCAGCCGAACTACTTGGACTAAAAAAACGCGGACTCATTGCACCCGGATTCGAAGCAGACATGACCCTTGTAGACCCGGACAAAACCTGGACTGTCCGCGGAAAAGACTTTGCAAGCCGAGGAAAATTCACCCCGCTAGAAGAAAAAAAACTCACCGGCCGCATAGAAGCCACCTTCCTTGCAGGAAAACTGGTCTTCCAGCGCGAATTCTAGCCCTAATCCCCATCCCCTGAACAATCCCAGAGCCACACCAGAGCCGTTCCCTGAGCTGTTCCCTGAGCCTGTCGAAGGGAGAAGGGAGAAGGTCAGCCCCAAAGTCTGTCACTCGGAACGAAATCCGTCACCCTGAACTTGATTCAGGGTCTGTAAAAGCATCTCCTCTTCCTCTTCTTCTGGACGGTACCCTACACCGCTCTACCATACATTCTTCCTCTAACCCGACCGAACATGCCTCTGCGCCACCGCCGTTCCGGGGTTCCGCGGGGCCCTACCCGCTCCATTGCTCCGCAACCCGCCTTTGGCGGGCCCCTCCATGGCGGCGTAGCTTCCTCTGAAAAATTCCCTCCCCACTGCCGATAAATTTATGCAAGCAAAACGTGTGCCACCACCAGAAACGCGTGTCATTATCGGGCTTGACCCGATAATCCACAAAAAATACAACAAATGTTGAAATTAA
>DJYC01000028.1:0-176 GCA_002448445.1 Treponema sp. UBA6988 | reverse complement strand
AATACAACAAATGTTGAAATTAAATGTAAAATGCCTTATAATATAAAGAAATAATAGGGTGGTGCTACAGAAATTAGCTTTAACATGGGGACACATAGAAATTTTTTCGGAAGCTTTAGTTTTCGAAAAAGTTCAATAAAAAAA
The DNA here is from genome assembly GCA_002448445.1 of Treponema sp. UBA6988. Classification (GTDB taxonomy): domain Bacteria; phylum Spirochaetota; class Spirochaetia; order Treponematales; family Treponemataceae; genus Treponema_D. The sequence goes on along the minus strand of DJYC01000028.1, from coordinate 32 downwards.
TTCGGGGGTTCTTAGGGGGACTCCCCTAAGCC
>DJYC01000074.1 GCA_002448445.1 Treponema sp. UBA6988 | reverse complement strand
CACGCACCGGCTGCATGGGAGAACAAGAAGGTTCTTATAAGCCTTAGCAACAAGGAGAGCCTTAAGGAGCAGGTTCTTACCATTGGAAAGACCCTTAAGGACTTGGGCTTTACCCTTATTGCTACGGAAGGAACTGCCGACTTCTACAATGCCAACGGAATTAAGTGCGGCATTGTGAACAAGATTGGCGGTGGCCGTCCGGACGTAATTGACATGGTAATGAACAAGGAAGTTTGCCTTGTAATCAACACACCACGTGCGCAGAGGAACTATGCAGAGGACCGCAAGACTATCCGCAAGGCATGTCTTAAGTACAAGGTTCCCTACATTACGACTCTTGCAGGAGCGCTTGCTGCCGTTAAGGGTATAGAGGCTGTTAAGAATGGTAATGGCGGTGAAGGCGGAGTTAGGTCTTTGCAGGAATACCATTCCCTGATTAGGTAAAATAGACCCTGAATCAAGTTTAGGGTGACGTAAGGTGCGCCTTTTTGACATAGGGATGCCAGTTCTGCCTTTGGGTGGGGCTGGCATTTTTTATTATGCAAAGCAAGTGGAAATCGGGTTTGGGCGCAACGGGAAGCGAAATATGTCTGAAAATCCATTTGCGCGGAACGAGCGAAGCGAGTGAAAGTCCTATTACCGCGCACCATGGATTTTCAGACAGATTTCGCTGGTAGTGGAGCCCAAACCTGATTTCCTTGTGGTGCTATTGACAGTGACAGCGCAAACAATGTAAAGTAACTTAATAAAACATTCTAGGAGACACACTGCCGATGATACTGTAATTCTGATTTTCCACAAGCAAAAAAATTTGGAAGTCAGTTGCAGTATATTTTTTTCTTTGCCCAAGTCTGGGCTTTGTGTCGGCAAGACAGCTGCAACGGCTTCTTTTTACGGAGGCCAAAGTGTCAATTCAAATAACAAAACTAAATTTTTCTTATCCTTCTTCAAGCGGAATTTTATTCGAGGATTTTTCTTTGCAGATTGGAGACGGCTGGACTTGTGTTGCGGGTAGCAACGGATGCGGGAAAAGCACTCTTCTAAAACTGATTGCGGGGCTTATTAAGGCTGACGGAGGAAAAATTTCTTTTGAAGGAAATGCGGTTTACTGCCCCCAGGAGACTCAGGAGCTGCCGGATAATCTTTATACGGCTTTTTGGTCGGATGAAAATGATGTGAGGAAGTTTTTTTCCAGGCTTTGCGTTACGGAAGAAATGCTTGAAAGGTACGAGACGCTTTCTGGCGGTGAAAAGAAGCGCATACAGATAGCCTGTGCCTTGGCTGAGCGGCCGGAAGTCTTGCTTCTTGACGAGCCAACAAACCATCTTGATTCAGAGACGGCTGGGCTGATTGCCTCTTCTCTTTTGGATTTTGGCGGATGCGGTATTATGGTTAGCCACGACAGAAATTTTGCGGATTTGCTTTGCGGCCACACCATTTGTCTTTTTAACGAGGCAAATTCTTTTGCGGAAGGAAGGGACTGCCTTGCATACGAATCTTATGCCTGCGGACTTTCCAAGGCGTTGGAGCTGAAAAGTGAGAATGCAGAAAAGACGCGCGGTGACTGGGAAAGGCTTAATGCAAAGGCTGGGGCGGAAAAACAGAGGAGTGCAAGGCTTGAGGCGGAAAACCAGAAGTCTAAGGCTAGGCTTTCCAAAAAATCTTTTGATTCGCATGACCATGACACCCAGGCCAAGATTGATGTTGCAAGGATTTTGGGCAAGGACAGGAGCACAGGAGATGCAAAGGCCCGTCTTGAAACTCAGATAAGGCAGACGGAAGCTGAGCGTGACGGAATAAAAAAGTCTCTTAGGAGAAAAGAGGGATTTTCTCTTTTGGGGACAGATTTTTCAAAGGCAATATGTGTGGAAGAGTGTGTGCTTTCTGCTGGGGACTACAGGCTAAAAATACCCTTTATGGAAATTAAGCGGGGAATGAAAATTGCGCTTACCGGTTTCAATGGGGCGGGAAAGACGCTTTTTGTCCGCCACTTGATTTCTCTGTTGGAAAGTTCCGGCAGGAAGGATGAAGTGCTTTATTTGCCGCAGGAAATTTCTGACGGTGAAGCGGAGGCAGTTCTTGCAGATTTTTATGGGCAGGATGAAGCTGAAAGGGGAGAGGTCCTTTCCACTTTGTACAGGCTGGGAAGTGAACCGGAGAGGCTTACCCTTTTGCCTTCCGAATGCAGCTTGAGTCCCGGTGAACTTAGGAAGCTGATGATTGCACTTGCTGTTCAAAAGCCGCTTTCGCTTTTGATTTTGGATGAGCCGACAAACCACATGGATATTACAAGCATTCTTGCGCTGGAAAATGCACTTGCCTCTTTGGACTGCGCAATGATTGTGGTAAGCCACGACAAGGCTTTTCTTGGCAAAGTGACAAATGAAAATCTTTTTGCTGAACGGAATGGGATGCTTGGCGAGATAAGAAGTAAAGACTAGATGTGTAGGACTACGGATGGATGGTGGAACAGACCCTGAAATTACTTGCTCGCAAGTGCGTTCAGGGTGACAGTTAATTGTTATTTGCCATACTAGGGAAGGAAAGATAAGTCCACACCGGAGTTCTTTTTGAAAAAACTATGGATGTGGGCTATACCCTTTTCTTACTGTATCTGTATTATAAGGTCGTTGTGGCTTTTGGAAAGGGAATAGGTGAATTCCTTTTGGGATGCCGGAAGGATTTTTATGTAGCCGTAGGAGCTTAGCTTGCTTCCGCTGTAGGATTCGTCGGATGAGTCTGTGTCGAAACCGTCCTTTAGCGCGAGGCAGGTTAGAAGCTCGTAGCGGCCGTTTTCTTCTTTGCAGCCGTAGATGAAGAATGAGCAGGGGTCATCAAAGTTTGCGCGGCTTTCTATTTTGATATTGTCTTTGAATTTTCCCTTTACTTTGGAAATGTCAAAGGATGGAGCAGCATTTACGCGCTCTTCTGATACTGACGTTTTGTCCATGAAATATATGTAGAGGTCATCGTGTCTTTTGGAAGTTACGTAATTGAATTCTTTGTCTGCGTTTGTTGTTACCGCAAGATACTGGAAGGATTTTATCTTTTTAATGCGCTTTAGGGAGTCGCTGTCGCCGGTTTGGCGGAGAAAGCCTGTTGCAACTTTTTCCCACTGGTCGTTTTTGTAGCCGTAGACGGTTACTTCAAAATTCTTTGCGGACGAAAGGTTTTTGGTCTTTATGGAATCCTTGGCTTTTCCTGCGATGGCGCTTGCGTCAAAGACATAGGCCTTGCCTTCTTTGAATTCTGGAAGTGTTTGGGCATGAAGTGGGGTTGCGGGAACTAGGGCGGTAAGGAACAGGGCTGTTAAGAAAGTTGATGTGAATAAAAATTTTTTCATCTTTTCCTCCATGGGTTTAGGATAGCATTATGTGATGCAGTTTTCAAGATGAGTAAAACACGAAAATCAGTTTTGAGCTCCACTACCAGAAAAATATGTCTGAAAATTCATGGTGCGCGGTAATAGGACTCTGACTCGCTTCGCGGCTTGAAGCTACGCTGCCGGATTCGCTCCGCGCAAATGCTTTTTTGCCACGTTTTCAGCCTACATTCCAGTGCTTCCGCACATTGTTTTGCTACATTGTATTCCATGTTCATTGCACTTACCTTTTGCAAATGCTGTGCTAGGAGCATCCTACGCCGCCATGGAGCTCTGGGTTGCTTGCAACCCTTTAGTACCGCGTAAGCGGAAAGAGGTGCGTCCTAAGGAATAAGAGTTATAGACCCTGAAACAAGATGCCATGATATGAATGTCTGGAAAAATGTGGTACTCTGGTTTGACGGAATCAGAGAGTCGGCGGAAGGTTCCCCCGAACAGTGAAGAAGGCACTGCAAATATGCGGCCCCTTACTTCGAAAACAAGATTAACCTAAACCGACCGCCGTAGGACATAATGCGGCGCGGGGACGTTTCCCCACGACCGCGGATAGGAGTACGGTGTTCCACCACCAGACGTTCACTCCTGATTCCATTTTACCAAATGGAGGCAAAAAATGGAATATGCCGCAGCAGAGGGAAGGAATGTGGGAATCGACCTCGGAAAAAGAACTTATGAAATAAAGTTCATCGGAAAGGACGGTAAGGTCACCGGCACCAACGGGAAGACCGACAAGAGCGGGCGGGAAAAGCTTTATGCCATGCTCCGCCCCGGCGACAGGGTTGCGCTAGAGGTCTGCTCCCTCGGGATGCTTATGGCAAAAGAGATGAAGGAAAAGGTGGGCTGCAACGTCGTGCTTTTGAACCCCAGCCAGATTGCTCTTATATACCGTTCCCTGAAAAAGAATGACAAGGAGGATGCCCTTAAGATCGCCCGCCTCGTCCAAAAGTATACTGATGAGGAACTCCCGACTGTTGAGCTCCCGACGGAGCACGAGGAGAGGATAAGGCAAATCTTGTGTGAGCTTAGGCAATTGAAGAATGACAGGACAAGGGACATCAACAGGCTTCACGCTGTTTTCCTTGAAAGCGGTATTACCGAGATAAAAAGGAAGGATTTGGCCACCGGAAGCAACAGGGAAGACTGCATAAAGATTCTGAAGGGCCTCGCATTAGAGAATGCCCGGCGTATATTGAAAAGGCTCTCAATGACAGACGAGCAGATTGGGGAAGTCGATGAACTGCTGGACAGGGAACTTGAGGGGGACAAAAACATTGAGAGGCTGACTGAAATTCCGGGTGTCGGGAAACAGCTTTCGGCCGCCTTCATAGCCTTCCTTGGGGACGGCTCGCGCTATCCGAACGCATCGGCAATCGGGGCTGCCACAGGCCTGGTTCCGAAACTGGACATGTCCAGCACAAAACTGCGGCTCGGACACATAACGAAGTGCGGGAATTCAAACCTCCGGTCTCTTATAATACTGGCTGCATGGTCACATGTGAGGGCAAAGGGAGGAGGAGCCCTAAAAGACAAATTTCTCTATATGACAAGGGTGCAGAGCAAGTCCAG
>DJYC01000088.1:14549-19102 GCA_002448445.1 Treponema sp. UBA6988 | reverse complement strand
AGGGGCTAGCCCCTAAGAACCCCTATTTTGACATCTGTTTTTAATAAAGACGAGGAAGTTTTTTCTTTCTTGATGAAATTTAATGAGCCCATGGATGGGCGTTTTAGCAGCATGCAGAATTGCTTTGCGATTCCGCAATCCTTGGAAAAATCCAAGGAGGGATTTTTCCAAGGCAGGCTCAGGGAACGGTATTTCTTGCCTTGTAAAATTAGAGAAATTTAAATTTTTGGTTAAAATTGGAAAAAAATATGCCAAATTTTTGATTATGTGTTATAATTTTTTATTATGAAAAGAGTCCGCAGTTTTTTTGGTTCACTTGTGGCAGAAGTAAAGGCTATGCGTCCTCTTACTTGGGTAATGCTTTTGATTACTCTTGCTCTCTATTTTATAACTGTTCCTTATACAACTCATTTTGCCCATTCCCGCGCGATGGTTACGGTTTTGAATGACAAGATTCCGCTTTCTGCATTTGCGGGGGTTTTGTCTTCTATTTCGAATATAGTTCTTATTTTTCTTGTGGTTTTTTTTGGGAAGCTTGGTTTTTGCACCTGTATGGGGATTACCGTTGTAAGGTTTATTCGGCTTGCACAGGGGATTTTTATTAGGCACAACATTCCAAGTTTGCCGGGAACTTTTATTGCCCTTACTTCTATAATTGCGGTGATTCTTATTTACAGAAAGAACCAGTCCTTGGACCGCATGCAGGACGAGAAGCTTGCACTGATGAAGGCTGAGCAGGAGCATTTGAGCCAGTTGTTTACGGAGACGGCCAGGGCTTTGGCTACGGCTATTGATGCCAAGGACCGCTACACCCACGGACATTCAAACCGGGTTGCTGACTATTCAAAGGAGATTGCAAGGCGGGCTGGTAAAAGCGAGAGGGAAATTCAAGAGGTTTATTTTGCGGCTCTGCTTCATGATGTTGGGAAGATTGGTGTTAGCGGAACTATAATCAACAAGAAGGGCAAGCTTACGCCGGATGAATTTGCTGAGATTAAGAAGCATACGGTCTGGGGCTGGGAGATTCTTTCCAATATTACGCGCTCCCCCTACCTGAACATCGGTGCCCACTACCATCACGAGAAATATGACGGCCACGGTTACCCGGAGGGGCTTTGTGGAGAGGATATTCCGGATCTTGCCCGCATTATTTCTGTTGCGGATGCCTATGACGCTATGACCAGCAACCGCAGTTACCGCTATACAATGGCCCAGCAGGATGTCCGCAGGGAGATAGAGAAGGGGCTGGGGACTCAGTTTGACCCTCTCTACGCAAAAATCATGCTGGAAATGATTGATGAGGATAAAGAATACAAGATGAAAGAGTAGGCACGGCAGGGATTGGAGGGGCGGCTTTGCCGTTCCGAAGGAATGGAGCGGGAAGGGACCCGCGGAACCCCGGAAAGCCCTTAGCATATAAAAGCGCCGCAAGAAAATTTAAATTTAAAATGCAATATGCCGAAAATCAAAGGGAATTCTGCCGTTTTTCCGGCAATGTCCTTGAGGTAAATTGTGTCCCAGACTCAAAAAACGTTGGTAAGTTTACTTATAACCCTTCTCTTGTTTGCAGGTTTTTGCTGTTTTGCCTTTCTTGGCGGGTTTGAATATATAGAAGTAAAATTTTATGCTCCCAGGATGGTCAGGAACAAGGGGGAGACTCTTGAAAAGATAGGCCAGTCCTTTGACCGCTATGCAGATGCCCTGCTTGAAAAATTTGCGGCTTATGCCCTTTTGCCGGAGAATGCAAGCTACATAGAAAGGGAAGCTTCCCAGGAAGAGGTGGACAAGCGCGGACGGGCTGCAGGAATGCTTTTTGAGGAAGTAAAGGGGCTTGAAGGAATCCGCATTGTAGAAAACGATTCCATTCACATTCATTTTTCCACTTATGACAGCGATATTTTTCAGCAGAGCAAGGAATATCTTGCCTGGAAGGACTATACTGCCCTTAACGAGATTGAATTTGCAAACCTTGCCTCCAGCGACAACGGTGAATTTGCCTCTACAGCAGAGAAGATAATCAGGCGTGCCAGCCTTTATTTTGACAGCGACGGTGACCGCCTTATTTTTTCCATGCCTTATTTTGACAAGTACACTGCCTGGCGTGGAACGATTGTTTTTTATGTAAAGGCGGGTGATTTTACAGATGAGCTTATAACACAGGATCTTTTGCCGCTTAACACTAAGAGCAAGGTTGTTGCACCCCGCAATACGGAAGCTAATCTTGAGACTCCGGAGAATGTTGGCATTGTTTTTGGTATGCCGTATCTTGCCTACCAGGACAGGGCTTTTATGGTGGATTCCATAGAGCAGAAGTGGGCGGCTGCCGGAAAAGTTGAAAACGGTAATGCAGAGCGTCTTGTGATTGTGAAGGGGCAGGAGGAAGAGTCGCTTATGGTTCTTGTTACCGCATCTTCTTCCAAGTACTGCAAGGCAGGCTGGGTCTGCAACGAAAACGTCTTTACTTTTTCCGACCTTGAGCGGGCTGTAATACTTTCTTGCCTCTTTATAACGCTTTTCCTGATTGTATTTACACTCTTTAACCTTAAGCATGACGACATGGTCATTATCAGTTCCAGAATCCGCAAATTTGAGCTTTCTTTGTTCAGGCAGTATTTGGAAAGAAAGGACACCGCTGACTGGCGCGCTTTGGAGAAGAAATTTTCTTTGCGTAGGCAGGATGTTAACTCGGAGATAATAAGCAGCCTTGGAAAGAGGGGCAAAAAGCACCGCAAAGAGGTTAACCTTTTCCTTGACCAGTCTTGGAGCGAGCTTATGTCTGCAATGAGCGGCGGCAGGCGTATGGCGGAGGTTATAAGCTCTTACAAGAATGAAAACCTTGAGCCAAAGCCGGAAAAGGAACTTTATTCTATAGATTATGATCATTCTGCGGATAGGGAGAAAGAAGCATCCCTAGAAGAGGAGCCGCTTGTGGAAAAGCCTTCCCCCGCGGATGAAGTTCCCCAGTCTGATGCTGCGGATGAAGTAGAGGAACTTGAAGAACTGGACGAGCTTGAAGAGGTTCCTGAAGCAGAGGCAGCTGATGATGTGGAAGAGATTCCAGAAGCAGAGGCGGTTGATGATGTAGAGGAAATTCCCGAAGCGGAGGCTGTTGAAGAAATGGAGGAGCTTTCCCAGGCTGAAGATGTAGAGGAACTTGAGGAAGTTTTGGACGCTGAGCCTGTGGACGAAGACTTGGAAGTAGAAGAATATGTTCCTGATGTTGCTGCAAAGGATGAAAAAGAGGCTTCTGGGCAGGAAAAGAAGAAGGTTCAGGAAATTTCTGCGGAAGAAGCGGCCCAGGCATTTGATGACGTTTCCCCGGTTCCAGAAAAAGAGGAGCAACCCATGTCTGAGCAGGAAAAGAATGAGCTTTCCTCTTTTGAGACGGTTTCCTTTAATCCGCTTAAGGGTGAAGAGGGAAAGTAGTGAGGGCAAGACGCTAAAAATTAAATTTTAGGGATTGCATTGTAAATTCCCGGAATGAAAATTCCGATAACTATAGAACCCATGCAAAGGCTTTGATAAAAAATGCTAGAGAAAGACGGCGGTATCAAAAAGGAAAATTCTTCTCAAGAGCCACAGCAGCTCGGCGGACTTTTAAAAAAAGCTGAAGGCATTTTAAATTTACAAGGAGACATCGCTTTTATGAACGGTTTGGATGTAAAGTCAGAAGGAAAGGCTATTATTGTTAAGAACGGAATTTTTACTATTTCACAGGATTTGGAGACCAGTTCCGTAAAGCAGGACCCAGCCCTTAAGGCCCTTGTGGATTCAATCCTGCGCTAAGCAAGCTTAATGGCAAAACAGTTATTTTTAGTAAGTTCCCCATTTACAGAGCCGGGAAAACCGTTGAACGGAAAGAATAAATTTGTTGAACGGCTTTTAAAGTGTGAGCACAAGTCTGCCCTGATGGTTACTTCTGCTCCGGAGGATATAGGCTTTACGGAGAGTTTTTCTAATGCCGTAAAGTATACAATGGAGTTGTCTGGAATTACCTTTGGGGAATATAAAATCTTGGACGGCAGGAATAAGGCGCATGCAAAAGAACTTGTCTGCGCAAGTGACTTTGTAATTCTTGGCGGCGGGCATGTGCCTACACAGAATGCCTTTTTTGCAGAGATTGGCCTAAAGGGCTTGATGAAGGACTTTGACGGGACTGTGCTTGGAATAAGTGCGGGAAGCATGAATGCGGCAAATATCGTTTATGCCCAGCCAGAAGAGCAAGGAGAGGCTTCTGATCCAAAGTTCAGGCGGTTTTTGGATGGCCTTGGGCTTACGGATGTTATGCTGCTCCCTCATTATCAGGATACGAAAGACAATGTTTTGGACGGAAAAAAGCTTTTTGAGGAAGTAACCTACCCGGATAGCTATGGCAGAAAGTTTGTAGCTATATGCGATGGAAGCTATCTTTATTCAGACGGAATGTCAGAAAGAATTTGCGGTGAGGCATATCTTATTCAGGATGGGAATATACGAAAGATATGCGGTGAAGGGGAAGAATGCCTTATCACGGAAATCAATTTGGTGCTCCGCTCCCAGGCAAATCCGTCTGA
>DJYC01000088.1:6709-14467 GCA_002448445.1 Treponema sp. UBA6988 | reverse complement strand
GTGTCGCGGAATAGGAAATTAAACTCACTACGTTCGTTTCGCTCCAATGCGTGTTTTCAGCCGGCTTAGCCTTCCGCTGCACACCAAATTGATTTCCGGTCTCGTTAACATAGGAAAAATAAAAGAAACCGATTTTCACTGCACATTTTTTTTGTTACCTGCCGCCATATTTATGAAAATTGATTTCCGTGGTGCCTTCTGTAAAGTGCCAATGGCAAAGGCATGAGGCCGGATTGGAAGGGTCCAGTGGAAAAAAAATGCCTCCTTGCAATTTTTTCCACTGAGTTTTCTGTTAGAAAACTCACAAGTTTTTTTAGCTAAGATATGACGCGCCGTCCATGGCGCTATTAGTTTTACAAAATGTTCCCGCGGAACCCTGTAAAGCCGTTCCACGTTAATTTTCTCTTTGCAAAAAAAAAAACGGCAGTCCGCATTTGGAACTGCCGTCCATATTAAAATTTAAGAAAATCCAAGTTTTTAGTAGCGCGGCGATGTCTTTAACTGCACGTTGAAGAGCTGCATCAGCTGAACGAAGGTGTAGATTGTCTTGTAGATAGAGACAGCCTTGTTCTTTAGCGTACCCTCGCTGAACCTGTCAAGGTCGCTCCAGTTTACAATCAGCTGGCTGTGCGGGGCCTTCATAAAGTCTTCCAGTACGGTCTTGAGGTTCCTGTCGTAGATTACCATGTATTTTACCGCCCCGCTGATTAACTGGGCAGCCTCATCGTTTGCATCGCCTATTACCATGTTGATTATGTTGCGGGCTTCCTTGTCCCTCTCGCAGCGTGGAAGTAGAGTCTTAATCTTCATGCCCCATTCGCCGTTTTCCGCAAGCTTTTCGTCAAACTTTAGGATTGCGTCGGATATGTTGAGCAGGCGGTGCAGGGCCTCGCTCATGGGAGTTGACATCTGCTGGTTGGTCCATTCGCCGCGGACCAGGATAATGTCGCTAAGGTCGCGGATTTCCTTTTTTGCGTAGTCCAGAAGAAACAGTTTAAGGTATTTTACAGGTTCGGCGTATTTGTAGCCTTTGAAGCTCTTTTTGTCGAGCACTTCGTTTATTTCTTCGTTGTAGTTCTTGAGCGGCTCTACGTTGAGCGTGCCAAAGACCTGCTGGACAAGCTTTTCCGTGTTGAATTTTTCTTCCTGCTCTTTTACGTCTTCAAGGACGCTTTCCATCTGCCGCTTGATTTCCTGCAGGTAGCCATCCATGATGTGCTGGTTCTCCACCTTTACCTTTTCGCGGTAGAGGGGGTCTTCAGTTATGAGCTGAATCATCATCTCGAATACGTTTTCGTCCTTTACGGAGCGCAGGCGGGCTATGATTTTCTTCCAGATGTTGGGGGCAATTGGTTCAACGCCCTTTATCTTCTTTAGGAGCTCAAACATTTCCTCCCAGGTGGCATCCATGGGGATTGCCCAGGCAACGGACGTAAAGTTCTTGAGCTCTTCTTCCACCCGGTCGCCATCGGTGGCGCGGAATTTGGGCAGGATGCTAAAGTTGCGCTCGTGCAGGGACGGGTCAAATTTCCTGATCATGACGTAGAAATCGTACATGCAGAAGTTGTAGAAGGCCACCAGCTTTGAGTAGAGCACGTCTATGGCGGCAGTCTTCTGCGATGTGAAGCCCTGTGCAAAGGTCGAATATGTTGCCGAAACCTGTTTCTGCAAGTCCTTGGCGCTTACGCTGTTGGCAAGCTCGCGGATGGATTCCTCGGAAAGGTCTGCAAGCAGGGAGTGCTGCTTGTCCGAAAGGGAAGAGGAGATAACAACTTGCTTGAGGCTTGCAAGGCTCATGTTCTGGAACATGGCCTGGGCCGGGGAAATAGCCTTGTATATGTCGTAGAAAAACTTTGCGAAAGCCGGTTCCACTTCTTTGGAGCTGATTTTGTAAAAATGGAATTTGGTCCTGGAAAGTGACTTCGCGACGCTCTTCAAAAGTCTGCGCTTTACTGCATCAGGATCGTTGCCTCCAAAAATCGAAGAAAGTAGAGCCTGAAAAAAATTGATACCATTTGACATATTTAAACTATAAGACATTTATTCAAACAAGTCAAATGCCTAGAGAAAAATCTCTTAAAAGTTGGCAGTTTGGAGGGATTCTTTTGGACGGTGCTTTTTTCTGTTCTACCATGCTGTTCCTTGGCTAACTCGACATCTTGCCATTTTTTACGGGCTTTCCGGGGTTCCGCCTTCCGGCTCCATTCGCTTTCGCGAACGGCTGCGCCGCCCCTCCAATCCCGCGTAGGCTGCTCGTGTTTCTTTGTGCAGACAAATGTTCCTTAATAAAATCTTGACAAATTTGCCTGCCGGACTTACAATTCAATATATCAGAGAGAATTATGGAAAAAAGTTTTTACAGAAAGCTGCCTCTTGGCAAGAATTGCCCTGCGGTGCAAAATTCGCAATTCGTGCATAAATTTTTCCTACATAAATTTTAAATATTCCCGGAATTTTCCCCTTGCGGAAGAGTCCGGGCTTTTTGTTTTTTAAAGCAATAAAATGGAGGATTGTATGAAAAAAGTTTTGTTTGCCCTTACGGCAGTTCTTGGGCTTTCCGCATTTGCCTTGCTTACCGCAAGCTGTGGCGGCGGCGGGGGTGGGGGAAGCGATGAAGGTGAGGTTATGCCTTATGGTAGTAGCAGCGGAAGCGGGGTAGAAACTTCTCTTGCAGACTTTGTGTTAGTGCCGGGCGGCACTGTAACCGGCGGCAGCCAGTTTACCTTGGCAGGACAGACTGATGACTGGTACAAGGGGGTATTTGTAGCCGGGCGCACGGTAACTCTTTCACCATTCTACATCTGCGACCATGAGGTTACGCAGGCAGAGTATGAGGATGTTATTGGAAGCAATCCGAGTTATTTCTCGTCAAGCCCTGCAAGAGGAGAGACACAGTCAAAACGTCCAGTGGAAATGGTAAGTTGGTACGATGCAATCATGTACTGCAATGAGCGGAGTAAAAATAATCACCTAACCCCCTGCTATGCAGTTGAAGGAAAGACGGACACGAGACAGTGGGGGTACACCCCTCATGCAGGCAACAGTATAAGCGGAGAGATAACATGCAACTTTAGTGCCAACGGATACCGCCTGCCTACAGAAGCAGAATGGGAATATGCAGCCCGAGGAGGAGCCTCTGGATGTTCTGCATCAAACCCCACTAAGTATGCAGGGACAGACGACAGTGCAAACCTAGGGGACTACGCATGGTATTCAATCAACAGCGGGAGCACGACTCATGAGGTAAAAACAACAATCAAGGCCAATGACTTGAACCTCTATGACATGACCGGAAACGTATGGGAGTGGTGCTGGGATTGGCATGCCACCATAGCAACAGGCATTGCCACAAATCCAGCCGGCGACTCGTCCGGCTCTCGTCGCCTAGACCGTGGTGGCAGCTGGTACGATGTCGCTGACCGCTGTTCTGTTGCGTGCCGGGGCAACCTCATCCCGAACGTCCGCAGTCGCATGCTTGGTTTCCGCGTGGTTCGCTCCGCCCGCTAAAGTTGTGGCAGCCGTCATTCTGGAAAAAAAACGCTGTCATTCTCGGGCTTGACCTGGGAATTTGTAAAAGATGGCATTTAAGCTTATACAGACCCTGAGTCAAGTTCAGGGTGACAGACCGGCAGTCATTCCTGGCTCCGACCCGGAATCTGTGGAAGATGGCATTTTTCTTTTACAGGGGCTGAAATTACTTGCTTGCAAGTGCGTTCAGCATGGCGGTGACAGGCACAAACTGCATTTGTGATTGGAGTTTCCTGCGGGAACCCGCGGTTTTTTATGCCAACAACTTCGTCCTTGATATTCGGGGGGGCGTTGGTCGCAAGCTTCGCTTGCTCTCCGAGTTACTTCGTAACTCGCGGGATTTATCTGGTAACATCAACCAATTTGAGCAGGCGTTGCGGGCGGCGTTTGAGCCCGCAGAGGGGGTAGCGGAAGACCGCTTGCGGGCTGTAGCGAGGGGGAGACTTCCCCCCCCTTTTTGACTAATTGGCTACTGCTACCTGCCCTTGCTCGATTTCCTTGTCCCTTGAATAGAGGGCTTTTAGGATGATTGGGGTGGTGATTGAGCTGATTATGATGAGGAGGATTACAGCGGTAAAGAATGTGTGTTCCAAGAGGCCTGCTGCAAGTCCGCGTTGGGCTACGATGAGGGCAACTTCGCCGCGGGTCATCATTCCGCAGCCGATTTTTAGGCTTTCCAGGCGGTTGAAGCGGCATAGCTTTGCCATGAGTCCGCAGCCTATTACTTTTGCGCCCATTCCCACAAGTACGAAGGCCAGCGAGAAGAAGAGGATTGTTGTGTCTATGTTTTTTATGTTGGTGGAAAGTCCTATTGATGCAAAGAAGACCGGGCCGAATAGCATGTAGGAGTTTATGTCCATTTTGCGGGCTATGTAGTCGGAATCCTTTGTGGAGCAAAGAATTACACCTGCTATGTAAGCGCCGGTTATGTCTGCGACGTTAAAGAAGTGCTGGGCTATGTAGGACATGGAGAATGCCAGTGCAAGTCCTACGATGGGGATGCGGCGGGTGTGGTTGTAGCGCTTTTCCACGATTTTGAAGATTCTGTAGAAGAGGTAGCCTGCTACCAGGGCAAATACAAAGAAAAGTGCCGTGTTTAGTACGACCTTGAGTGTGTTGGAGCTTGGGTCCTTGAAGCCTATTACCACGGTTAGGACTATGATTCCTATTACGTCGTCTATGATTGCTGCGCTTACGATTGTGGTTCCGGTAAAGTTCTTTAGCTTGCCGAGTTCCTTTAGGGTCTGGACGGTTATGCTTACGCTTGTTGCGGTTAGGATTGTTCCTATGTAGATTGCCTTGTAGAATCTTTCGGAGCCAACTTTGTCGAAGCCAAAGAAGAACATGAAGAGGACTGTTCCGCAGACCAAGGGGATGAAGACTCCTGAGCATGCGATTAGGGTTGCCTTTAGGCCGCTGCGCTTTAGTTCGTTTATGTTTGTTCCAAGTCCGGCATTGAACATTAGAAGGATTACGCCGATTTCTGCCATTCCGGCCAAAAATTGTGACGGCTGAACCCAACCGAGCAGGCTGGGGCCTATTATGAGTCCGGCTACGATTTCTCCCGCAACCTGGGGAGCCTTTAAGCGTCTTGCTGTTAGTCCGAAGAGCTTTGCAAAGATTATGATGATTGCAAGCTGGCGAAGAATCTCTATTGTTTCCATAAAATGCCTCTGTGAACTTTCTTTTGATATGCGCTATAGTAGCTCTTTTTGAATGTTGTTGCAAGTTTACTCAAATTTTGGATTTTCAAGGGAGGTTCCCTAAGAACCCCCTTTTTTTACATATATTGCTTTAGGAAGCAGAACAGTTTTTTTTTAACTCTTCTTTCTTGATTTGCATAAAAAGTCGCATGGGTGCGCGTCCTGTTAACTCGAAGTTTTGAAATGAAAATTGTCCCGTGTTCAGTTTTTGGATTTTCATGCCGATAAATTGAGTATGAATATTTCTGAAATGCTGCGGCTGGCCTTTAGCGTGGTTGCAGATTGGCGCGTTATTGTTACCGCCATACTTACAGTTTTTATTATCTCACTTGCAAACTATGTAATAAGGTACAAAAAGCGTCCCCTTTCGCTTAAAAAGCGCAAGGCACTTCTTAAGGCACAGGCTGAAGCTGCCGCTGCTGCTGCCAAGACGGAAAAGAAGGAAGACGGGCAGGGCGAAGGTGATGGTGCTTCCGGCGACCATGGAAAAAAGGCTTCTTCTTCTTCCGGGGCAAAGAAAAAATAGTCTTAACTAGGCTCTAATCTTGCCGATAATTTTATTGACCAGTTTTCTTCTGTTAGACATAAAACTCCTCCTGATTTTAAGGTGCGCTTCTGTAAGGGAGCGCTCCTTTTTTTTGAGCAGCTGCCATTTCTTGCTGCGGTAGATTCCTTCTATTCCCGCATACATGTCTTTTCCGCAGGTTATCCTGTCTTTCCAGGGCCAGAGGCATTTGCGGATAAAATTCCTTTCTTCAAGCTCGTACAGGATTGAGCGTATGTCCTCCTGTTCCCAAATTCTTAGTCCGAAGGAATTTAGGTCCCTGCTGTTGAAGTCGCTTTCCAGAAGGGCGGCGGCCTGTGTGTAGGTGTACATTTTCCTGTTTAGGGAAAAGAAGCTTAGCGCAAGGTCCAGGTCGTATGCAAAGGGTGCCTTTCCTCCGCGCTCACATACGTCGCAGCCTGAACAGACGGCTTCTTCTGCTCCGAGTGCATCTAGCAGTACTTGGCGGCGGCATGTGGAGCTTTCTGCAAAGAGCAGCATTTTGTATTCCCGGGAATTCTTGGGGTAGGCGCTGAATTTTTTGTGGTCAGCGTAGTTCCAGAGCAGTATGGCTTTTCCTATGCTTCCGTCGCGGGCTATTCTTCCGCTTTCCTGCAGGTAGCTTTCGGCGGTTGGGGGGCTTTCCAGGTGGATTACGGTTTTTATGTCCTTTTTGTCCACACCCATTCCGTAGGCACAGGTGCAGCAGAGGACGGCATCGCTTTTGTTAAAGAACCATTCTTCCGTTGCGGTTTTTTCTGCTTTTTCTAGGCCTGCGTGGTAGAATTTTACCTTGTCGCATCCCATGTAGAGGGCAAGTTCGCGTGCCATGTCTTCGGATTTGGCCCTGGTTCCGCAGAAGATGAGCAGAGGTTTTTGCTCTGTAACGGCAAGGCGGAATGCAAGTCTCTTTTTTGCGGCGGCATAGATTACGTTGTAGCGGATGTTGCTTCTGTCTGCGTCGCTTCTTACGATGTGGCTTTGTCCGCCAAAGAGCACTTGGCTTACGCGGTCTAGCACTTGGGGGGATGCGGTTGCGGTAAAGGCTGTGACCGTCTTGCAGTCCAGCTCTTCTATGATTTTGCCAAGGGTAAGGTAGGCGGGGCGGAAGCTGTCTCCCCATTCGCTTACGCAGTGGGCTTCGTCTATGGCTATGTGCTGAATCTTGCAGGCTGCCAGTTCTTTTACGATGGATTTGTTCTGCAGGACTTCCGGGTTTGCTATGATGATTTTTGCGCCTTTTTTTATTTTTGCAAAGTTTTCTTCCCTTTCCTGGGGGCTTTGTCCTCCCCTGAATATGACGCTTTCTATTCCGCCTGAGTCCATGCGCCGTTTTTGGTCTGCCATAAGTGCCAAAAGCGGGTAGATTACGAGGGTTGGGCCTTTTAGGAGAAGGGCGGGGGTTAGGAAGCAGAGGGATTTTCCTGCTCCTGTTGGCAAAAGGACTATCTGTCTGCCGCGGTATAAGAGGCTTTCTTCTTCTTCGGTGGTGGTGGCATCTGTTTGTAAAGCAATGTCGGCTTTTCCAACCGAGGCTTCTGTTTGCAAAGCGGGCGTGTTTTGCAAAGCAACGTCATCTTCCCCAAACGAATCATCTGTTTGCAAAAGTGGTGTGTCTTCCGGTAACCCCAGTGCCGAATCCAAGATGTTGGCAATTACAATTCTCTGCCAGGCAAAGAGGTATTTTATTCCAAAGGCATTTTTTGCGGCTAGGGTAACTTCGTCAAGGTCAAGGTCGCTTTCGGAAGCGTCTGCGGTTTGGAAAGGAAAGTCCTCTCCTTCTTTTAATAGTTCCATACTTATATATATTGCTTTAAAAGTCAGAATGTGACGCTTTTGCGGAGATTTTTTTGTATGGCTGCTTGTAGTTTGTTCTGGGGGGGCGGGCTCTTTGTTAGGAAGGTTTTAGCAAATTAATCCTAGCCGGGATTGGAGGGGCCGCCGCAGGCGGTTGCCGTTAGGCAATGGAGCCGAAAGGCGGAA
>DJYC01000088.1:0-6658 GCA_002448445.1 Treponema sp. UBA6988 | reverse complement strand
GAGCCGAAAGGCGGAACCCCGCAAAGCCCGTAATACAAGGCATCCCGCAGGGCAGTAAGACAAGGCAAGCTGCTCCAGAGAAAAAAGAAGAAAATTTATTTTTTCCAGAAGGCAGGAGAGAAGAGAATTGCAATCGTAAAGAATTCAAGGCGGCCTGCAATCATGACGAGGCTGTAGAGCCATTTTACCGGGGCAGCCAAAAAGCCGTAGTTGCAGGATGGGCCAAGTAGGTTAAAGCCTGGGCCACAGTTTCCGCACATGGTTACGGCTCCAGTGAATGCAGAGAAGATGTCCAGTCCAAAGACCGCACCGAATAAAGTTGTTACCGCAACAACGAGCACGTAGATAAAGAAGAATGCAGTTACGGTAAATACAATGTCCTTGCGGCAGACCTGCTTGTTCAGCCTGATTGTAAAGACTCCGTGGGGATGCATTATCTTTAGTATTTCGTTTTTGAACTGCCTTGCTATTACGACCCAGCGGATAACTTTTACGCCTCCAGCCGTACTGCCGGAGCTTCCCCCGATGAAGAGCAGGGCAAATATTACGGCCTGGGATGCGGGGCTCCATGTGGTATAGTCTGCGGTTGCAAAGCCTGTGGAAGATATGATGGTTGAGCTTTGGAAGAAGGAGTAGCGCAGGGCCTTTAGGAAGCTTCCATAGGCGGGGCTTTCAAAGATTCCGATTAGGACTGCCGCAATTACTGTTATTGCAATGTAGACCTTGAATTCCGTGTTGCCTGTTATGTCGTTCCATTTTTTTATGAAGATGTAGTAGTAGAGCGAAAAGTTTATTCCGGCAAGGAACATGAAGGTCCAGCAAATCCAGTCTATTGCGGCTGAATTAAAGGATGCAATGCTGTTGTTCTTGGTGGAAAAGCCGCCTGTTCCCAAGGTGCTGAATGCGTGGCTTATTGCGTCAAGAAAGTCCATGCCAAAAATCATTAGGAGAATTGCCTCTATTACGGTCATTCCAAGGTAGATGAACCAGAGGACCTTTGCGGTAGTTGTGATTTTTGGGGTAAGTTTTCCCTTTTCGGGGCCCGTGGTTTCTGCCTTGATAAGCTGGAAGCCTCCAACGCCAAGGATAGGCAGAAGGGCAACTGTAAGCACGATGATTCCCATGCCGCCAACCCAGTGCATTACGCAGCGCCACAGGTTTATGCTGCGGGGAAGACATTCAATTTCGGAAAGGATTGTGGCTCCCGTCGTGGTAAAGCCGCTTATGCTTTCAAATATTGCGTCGGTTGCGTTGGGAATTGCACCGCTTGCGTAAAGGGGAATTGCACCCAGAAAGCCCATGAAAAGCCATGACAGGGCTACGGTTACAAAACTTGCCTTTGTGCTAAGGTTCATTTTTTTCTTTTTTCCTGCAAAGAAAAATACCGCTGCAAAGAGCCAGCTTACGGCCATTGGTATTGCGTAGGAAAGGGTAAGCTTTAGCCCTTCACCCAGAACGATTGATGTTGCAAAGGGCAGGGCAAGGAATGTGCCGACTATTCCCAATATTACAAAGATGATTCTTGTTACAGTAAAGGCCATTTTTCTTCCTCTATTTTAAGTCCTCTTATTTTAACCCGCTGAATTTTTCAAGGAGCTTTTTCTCGCCAGCCTTTTCTATAAGAATAAGGTGGTCGCCAATTTCAAGCTTTGTGTCTCCCTGCGGAAGCTCATAGTGCTCGCTGCCGTTCTTCTTAACAAGCAGAAGCAAGTATTCGCCGGGGCTTGCAATATCCTTAAGAGCCTTACCCATGAACTTGCTGGATGCAGAAAGGTCGCATTCAACAATCTCGTACTCGCCAGAGCATACCGTGTGGATTCCAGTAACGCTCTTTCCGTGCAGGTGGCTAAGGATTGAATCTACAACCGCATCCTGCAGCGGAACAGAAACGTCAACCCCCAGCTTGGCGGAAATCTGAGAAAATGCAGAACTCGTTACCAAGGCAATGGTCTTTTTTATGCCCATGGATTCAAGGTAGGCGCAAACAACCATGTTCAGCTCGTGGTTGTGCATGGTGCATATCAAAAGGTTCAGCTCGTTAAGCTTCTCTTCCTCAATAAAGCTTTCGTCCGTAATGTTGCCGCAGAAAACCTTTGCATCCGGGAACCTCTCGCTTGCCTCTTTGCAAAGCCCGTCATCATTGTCTATGATAACAAAGTCCTGGGCTATGGATTTTTTGCCAAGACCAAAAAGGCGGGCAATGGGAGATGCCTTTCTTCTTTCTATTAAACGGTCAGCAACAATAGTTCCAATTCTTCCCGCTCCCACAAGGCCAATCCTCTTGATAAGGTCAACCTGGGTACCGCAAAGGGTAAGCACTTTGGAAAGATTCTCCTTGGCCGCAAGAACGCCAATAAAATTGCCTTCTTTAAGAACCGTGTCTCCGCTTGGCAGAATGGCCCCGCTCTCCGTCTCCAAAAAGACAACCACGCACTTAAAGTCAATCAGTGTGCGGATGTTCTTAAGCTCAAGACCGTCAAGAGGCGAATCCTTTTCTATACGTAACCTTGTAAGCTCATACTTGGAATCCTCAAAAGAAACAACCTCACTTACGGCTCCGTGCTCAACAGCCTTAACAATAGCCTCTGCCGCCTCTACGTCCGGGTGAATCATGTAGTCAATACCGTAAAGAGGCCTGTGCTTGCCGCTAAAAGTCTCCGCATGGTGCTTTGCCGCCGCCGCAGTATTTATATAGTAGGCATAGTTCCTAACGCGGGCAATCTTAACCGGACGGGGGTAAACTGCATCAACAAGGGAACACGTTATCATGTTAACCTCGTCGTTACCGCTAACTGCAACAAGGGCATCAGCCTTTGCAATACCGCATTCCTCCAGCGTCTCAAGATTGTTTCCGTCCGCCTCAAGAACCGTACAGTCCAGGCGGTTTGCCGCATGGCGCACAGTCTCCGGGTCATTGTCTATAAGCGTAACATTATTCTTTTCGTCAATAAGACGCTTGGCAAGCTGAACACCAGTAAAACCCGCGCCAACAATCAAAATATTCATGGCAACATTATATAATAAAGACCTTGAATGGGGCAAGTAAATAGTTGGAAATTGAAAATTAAATAGAAAATTAAGAATAGAAAGTTTTTCTATTATAGTACTTTTATGGACGACCTTCTGATTGCTCTACCATTTTGCGCTTTGGCTAATCCGACCGCCAGCCCCTTTGCGCCACCGCCGTTCCGCCCTTCGCCTATTCGGCTCATACCGCTCGCGCGGTACTAAAGGGGCTC
Source organism: Treponema sp. UBA6988 (assembly GCA_002448445.1). GTDB lineage: Bacteria > Spirochaetota > Spirochaetia > Treponematales > Treponemataceae > Treponema_D. The sequence goes on along the minus strand of DJYC01000088.1, from coordinate 3,419 downwards.
CATGGCGGCGTAGGACCTGGGAAAATCCCTCCGTGGATTTTCCCAGGTATTGCAGAATCGCATGCGATTCTGCATGCTGCTCAGCCGCGCCTGCCCACAAAAAATCCCTCCATGGATTTTTTGTGGGATCGGAGATTTGCAGGCAAATCTCCGGGGTGCTAAGACGCGCATCCGTGCGCTTTTGTATGCAAATCAAGAAAGAGGAGGAGAGAGTCATTTCCAAACATTTCTCTTTTTTCAAGAACGAAACTCAGCAAAAGAGGAAAAATCTGGACTTGTCTGGCGGGACGCAGGAAAAAAGCAAGGAGCGGGGAACTGCCCCAAAAAAAATCCGTCCATGGATTTTTTTGGGGATTGCAGAATCACTTCGCAATTCTGCATGTTACTAAGTCGCCCTCCCTGGCTCGATATTGTATGGCAAGAAAGAAAAGCCTTTCTCGTTTTTTTTAATTAAGATGTAAAATATGGGGTTTTTAGGGGCAGAGCCCCTAAACCGTGCCGGGAAAGGGAGGGGTTTAAGGGGAACTTGCAACGAAGTTTCCAGCAGGGAAAACCCTCGCTTCGGAGTAGGGGGGTTTCCCTCCCCTTAGTTCTGGGGTCCAAGGGTCCTCCCTTGAAAAAAAATCTCAAAAATGTAAAAAAAACAAAAAATTATAATTTTTTTTCTGTAACAAAACTGAATTTCATTGACTTTTAATAAAAATATTGGCAAAAATTCGCTAACTTTTCAAAATTAACTTGACTTTTCTCGCCTGTTAATGTAACCTAAATTATAGTAACTATTCAAGTTTATAATTTGAAAAGGAGTTAACATGAAAATCAATGCAAAAATTGCAGCCCTCACGGGTGCAGCGCTTGTATTCGGTGCAACATCAGTGTTTGCTCAGTCAACTGAGACAACAACTACAACTACAACAACTGTTACAGAAACAGCAATCTCTGAAGATGCTGACGCTGACGGTGATGTAGACTATGTAGGATACGAAGCCGAAGGTGAAATCGAAGTTGAAGGCGATGACGTCGTCGTTCAGGGATCCAAGACTGACACTGTTACTAAGGAATATGAAGGTTATCTCATCGTTCCTGTAGAAACAACAGAAGAGACAACTTACACAACAGTTATCGGTCAGCCAAAGGGCCGCTGGTCAGCTTCTGACTGGTTCGGTGGAAAGTTCCACTTCACAAACAAGCTCGGTTCAGACATCGTAAAGGGCCGTGGTGCTCTCAAAGATGATGATGACCGCCCAGCAACAAGAGATCAGCTCTACTCTGTAGAACTCGGAAAGATCTACGACGAGCTCGAGCTTACTTATGAAGCAAAGAGACTCAAGTTCATGCTCAAGCCACAGGTTGGCATCTCTGATGCTAGCGAAGACTTCTGGACAGGCAATGCAAATAACCTCGCTCAGCGCAATGGTCTCACAAACGATGACGTATCCATCTCTTGGACAGACTTCGACTGGTACGTTGAATTCCTTCCATTCGATATGGTAGGCATCAACCTCCATCACGATATGTACACACCAGGTTCTTATCTCCCTGTAGCAGACCAGAACATCACTGGTGGTAACCTTTCTTCTGAAGGTCTTACAATCGCTCTCTATCCTGTAGAAAAGCTCAGAATCACAGCTACAGCTCCTTTTGACTTCGACGTTCTCTCTGGTAGGGACTGGATTAACGCAGAAATCGAAGACGAAACACCTGGTGATCCTTATGGATCTGCTAGTGGTTACAACAACCTTATGTGGGAAAAGAATGGTCAGGACGAATTCAAGTTCAACATGGGCTATGGTGCTGAATACACAATCGGCAACTTCCTCACAATCGGTGGAACTTGGAAGGACATCCTTGACAGCTACTGCCGCCAGGCTGGTGCATACTTCAGCCTCATCGGTATCCCACACTTCACAATCAACCTTGGCTACACATGGTCACAGCACAGCTTCAAGCAGGGCACAGTATTTGATTACTGGGAACTCGACGATGCTTACGGTGAATATGGCAAGATTACTGGCCACCACGTTGTAAACCTCGGTGTTGCAGCTCAGTTCGGCCGCTTCAATGTTGCTTTGGACGGTATCTACAACATCATGAAGGATCAGTCTGTATTCGACTTGTACGCAGGTCTTGGCGTTGGCTATGACTTCATCCCTGGAACTCTCAAGTTCGGTCTTAAGGGATTCGGTGCATTCGACTTCGGTACAGAAGGTGCAGAAAACATCACTCTTGCTGACGGTCTTACAGGTATCGGTGATGGTCGCCTCGCATGGGATACAGATGCAGATTCTGCAGACATCCTCATCGGTGTAAGCCCATGGCTCATCTACACAACAGGTCGCCACGAATTCGGTGCTTCTGTAGTATACGAATTCCAGCTCAACGATGTTGATAACTATCACTTCAAGTTCCCTGTATACTGGAAGTACACATTCTAATAGTTAATACTTAATTATTAGTTACTAAAGACGGTCGGCAGCAATGCCGGCCGTTTTTTTTTTGCGCTTGTGTCATTACTTGGCTCAACGTGCCCGCTGAACCACGGTTGGTGAGCTTGTCGAACCACGCCCCTGTAATCTTTTTTCTCTTATCTTGTCAAAAAAACACTTGACAATTTTTTACAAATATGATTAGTTATTGCTAATAAAAATTACACAAAGGTAATAAAAATTGCCAAGGAGTAAATACATGAAAGTTTTTAATGCTGTAAAAGTTTTGGGTGCAGCGTGCCTTTTTACAGGCATGGCCTTTGCACAGGAAAAGGACTATGAAGTTTCCTTCTCCAATGAACTCTCCACAGACACAGTCACTTATGTAAAGGCAGAGGGCCACGAAAAGGATTCTGCAACAGCCTTTGCTGGAATCGTAGAAAAGGCAGAAGCCAGCTTTGAGTCTGAAAAGCTTAGCTTTAGCGTAATGGGCGAATGGACTTTTGAACCTGTAAAATCTGTAGAAGATGCCCTTGACGACAACGACGTAAAAGGCAACCAGTTCACCCTTACAGACCATGACTGGTTCATCGAATTCCGCCCCATCAAGGAACTTGCAATCGGCTGGAATGACGACCTCTTTGTTTCTGGCTCATCACTTCCGGTCTGGGACGACGACATTAAGGCCGGTAACTACACAACAAACAACGGAATTGCACTCATTGCCCGCCCTGTAGAAGGACTTACAATTGGAGCAGGTCTTGACCAGTGTTCATTTGGCGGCGATGACGATGACTATAAGCCAATAATCAACTTTGGTGCAAACTATGAATACCAGGATATGTTCGCAGCAGGCGTTGCAGTTCAGAACGTAGCAGGCAGCTCTGTTGACGGTGATAAAAGAAAGCTTACAGTCGGTGCTTTTGCAAGCATCACTGCTGTAGAAAACCTTACCCTCAACCTGGGTTTCACCCACAATGACTACGAAGGAAT
>DJYC01000006.1 GCA_002448445.1 Treponema sp. UBA6988 | reverse complement strand
CTAGCCCCTAAGAACCCCAATTTTTGACAGATGATTTTTTTTGTGAAACTTTTTTTTGGAAGGTTTAGGGAGAGGCTTTTTGTTTCTTGTTTAAAAACAAATGATTTTTTTTGGGTAGGTTCCCTTCGACGGGCCGCTTGACGCTGCGCTGCGAGTGCAGGGAACGGGGGTTTTTGCTGAGGAATATTGAGTCGTGGAAGAATTTTTTTGTTTTTTGGGGAGAAGATTAAGACTAGCCCCGATTGGAAGGGCGCGTGTTAAAAAATTGCATCCGTGCAATTTTTTAACCATGAGTTTTCCCGTTGGAAAACTCACTTGCTGTTAAAATAACAAAATAATGCGCCCTCCATGCCGCTGTTTGTTTGCGATAGGGTAAAATTGCATGGTCTGGCTGCCGGGTAGCGGCAGACACAGTTTAAATATTCAGTATGCTCCAGAGAATTTTTAAGGGACTAACGGAGGCCTACCAGTTCTTCCAGGCATTCCTGGGCGGTTGCTTCTTTGTTTAGTACGCGGAAGAGGGCATCGCAGATGGGAAGCTTAAGATTGTGCTGCTCTGCTATTTGGTGGACGTATTTGCAGGCGATTGCTCCTTCTGGCAGGTAGCCGACTTTTTTTACGTTTGCAATTAGGTCGTCAAGGTTTGCAAAGCGGTCTAGCATGTCCGTCTGGATTATGTCTTGTCCGAACTTTCTGTTGCGGCCGTATTTTGATTTGCAGGTTACGTCCAGGTCTCCGACTCCGCTTATGGATGTGAAGGTTTGCGGGTGTGTTGCGCCGAGTGCCACTCCGATTTTTTGGATTTCGTTAAGGCCGGCGGCCATGAGCAGGCTTTCCGTGTTGTCTCCAAAGATGGAGCTTGTCTGGGAAAGGGCATCTAGGCTTCCGTAGACTACGGCGACTACGTTTTTTACGGCTGCACAGACTTGTACGCCGATTGTGTCGAATGATGCGTAGGCCAAGAGTCCCTTGCTTGCGCGCAAAAGGTCTCTTACGCGGATTGCGTTGCGGTGGTGGTTACTGGCTGTGATGAGGCCTGTGATTTTTCCCATGGCTACTTCTTCTGCGTGGGAGGGGCCTGCTATGTAGACTGTGGCGTCTTTGTAGCAGGCTGGCAGGGCTTCTTCCATTGTTTCCAGGACGAATTTTGGGCCGCTCTGGGACGGGACGAAGCCCTTTGTTAGGGCGCAGATTATGCTTTTGCCGCTTTTTATGCTTGGCAAGTCTGAAAATTTTGCGATTGTGGGGGCAAGGTAGAGGGAAGGGCTACCCATTATGATAAAGTCTTTGTTGTCTGCAACTTTGCGGATGTCTGACGAGGCCTTTAAGGATGGCTCTAGTGCGTATCCCGGCAGGTAGCGTTTGTTTTCGTGTTCATTATTAATAGAAGAAACTACGTCTTCTTCCATTGCCCATACTTCTACGCTATGTCCACCGCGTGCCAAGGAACAAGCCAATGCTGTGCCCCATGCGCCGGCACCTATAACTCCAACAGTTTTGACGTCCATAAAAACCTTCTTAAAAAGAAAATCTGGTTTATTATAGCATATATGGTGATAAAAATAAAGAGTTGGATTTACAGGGGAGTGCCCCTGCAACCCCCAAATTTAAGGGGAGGGAAAACCCCCTACTCCGAAGCGAGGGTTTTCCCTGCTGGAAACTGCGTTGCAAGTTCCCCCTTAAACCCCTTCGACGGTACGCACTTGCTACCGTCTCATCCCGGCACGGCTTAGGGCCATATCGCTCAACGTTTCGCGATATGCCTAAGAACCCGGGATTATATCAACAAAATGATTTGGTTTATTAGAAGGCGGGGGGGATGAAGTCTATGGCGCAGGTTTCTGGGTAGCCGAACATTAGGTTCATGTTTTGGACGGCTTGGCCGGATGCGCCTTTTATCATGTTGTCAAGGACGCTTACTACTTCCAGCATTTTGCCGCCGTTGACTACGTAAACCTGGAGGTCGCAGTAGTTTGAGTAGCGGATTGTTCTGGTTGTTGGGGCAACTCCGGCTGGGAGCACGCGGACAAACGGTTCGTTTTTGTAGGCTTCTGTGTAGATTGCACGGATTGCGCTTGCCATGTCGCCTTCAAATTCTTTGTCTGCCTTTTGCTTTAGGGAAGTGGAGGCCTCGTCTGTGAGCGGGGCATAGATTGTGCTTAGGATTCCGCGGTTTTGGGGCAGAAGGTGGGGGGTAAAGATGACGTTTGTCTTTTTGCCGGCAAGGGTTGTCATGTTGCGCTCAATTTCGCTCTGGTGGCGGTGGGCTCCAATTTTGTAGGCGCTAAAGCTTTCGCCACATTCGCAGAACTGGTTTGCCATTGAGGGGGTGCGGCCGCTTCCTGTAACGCCGCTTTTTGAGTCAACGATGATGCAGTCTGTGTTGACAAGGCCTTTCTTTAGCATTGGAAGCAGTCCCAGGGTTGCGCTTGTAACGTAGCAGCCGGGGTTTCCGATTATGGAGGCTTTCTTGATTTGCTCGCGGTTCATTTCCGGTGAGCCGTAGACGCTTACTTCGTGGGTTTTGGGGAAGCGGTATTCCTTTTTGTACCAGGTCTTGAAAGTTTCTTCGTCCATGCCGTAGCGGAAGTCTGCGCTAAGGTCTATGAGCTTTTTGCCGTGTGAAAGGCAGTAGTCTGCATATTCTTCTGCAATGCCGTGGGGGAGTGCGGTAAAGATTATGTCGCTTTTTTCTTTTACTTCGTCTGCTGTTAAGAGCTTTCCGTCGCACTTGCCGTCCATCTGGCCTATAAGGTTCTGGTAAACACCGTCAATCTGCTGGCCTTCGAAGCTTACGCTTGAGCAGAATATCTTTTCTACTCCCGGGTGGCGGAGCAAGATTCTGAAGAGTTCCACGCCTGCATATCCCGTTGAGCCGATAATTCCAACTTTAATCTTTTCCATAAAAACCTCTTTGCCTAATTATAGTTTCTATGCGGGTTTTGTGCAAGAATGAAGTTAGTTTTCAAGGGCGGACCCTTGGACCCCTGACTTTGGAGGGGGAAAACCAGCTCGGAGTCCGAAGCCCGCAGGTTTTCCCCCTCCAAACCACCTTCGACGGTACGCACTTGCTACCGTCTCATCTTGGGCACGGCTTAGGGCTTCCGCCCTAAGAACCCGGATTTTATTTTGACAAATGTTTTTCGGGCTGCCCCGGCACTTCGACTGGGCTCAGTGACCGTGGGCAACGGATTTTGGGGTAGACATGGGGCACTTTGACGGGGCTCGGTGACCGTTCCGCTCCAATGCGGTTTTTCAGCCCACAACGCTACGCACTTGCTACCGTTGTGTGCCTTCCGCTGCACACAAAACTGACTTCCTGTTTTTTTGCATAATAATTATTGAAAATATGCCCTTGCCTTCTACATACTTTTTTTCTGTGTTCCCTAAAGTTGGGAAAAATGATATAGTGGGGGAATGAAACAGTTAATTATTAAGAAGACAACATTTTTTTCCGCGGTGCTTGCACTGGCTCTTTCGGGGGCTTTGTTTACTGCTTGCCAGACATCCAATCCTGAGGTTCCGGCTAATTTGACTGCGCGCGAGATAATTCAGAAGGCGCAGAATGCCTATAATGCAGGCAGGGAAAAGCAGGCTTTGTACTACTACGACACGCTTATTGCCCGCTACGGCATGAATACGGTTACTTATATAGAAGGAAAGTACGAGATTGCCCACATTTACGTAAAGGCTAAGAAGTGGGACAAGGCCCTTCCTGTGCTTAACGAGATAAGGAACCTCTACAATTCAAGTTTGCCGGGGTCATATCCGGGGGAATACCTGAAGATGGTTGAAAATGATCTTGCCAAAGTTCCAGAGAAGTATCTAAAGCAGTAATAGGGCTGTGGATATTTTAAATCATCCTACGCGGGATTGGAGTACCTTTAGTCCCGCGCAAGCGGGATGAGCGGCGGCTAGTCCGCGAAGTACGGAAAGCCCGTAAAAAATGGCCTCCTTGCCATTTTTTACTATCGTGTTTTCTTGAGAAAACACGCCCGTCTTTCCGCAAAGATAAGAGTGCCGTCCATGGCACTTACTGTTAAGCGCAGTAAAAAATGGTAAGGCCTCGAGTTAGCCAAGGAATGAATGGCGGAAGGAAAAGGCTACCGTCCAAATTCAAAAAAATCACAATTTTCTTCAATGTTTTTAAACTAATTTTAACCTTGTTTTTTTTTAATACTGGTTGTATTATAAAAATAAGATATGAAGAAAGCCTTACTGCTTTTGCAATTTTTGATTCTTTTTATTTGTCAAATATCCGCAAAAACGCTGACCGTGAGGGTTGCTTATTATCCGGAAGAGGGTTTTCAGGAGTACGACTCGACGACAGGGCAGTATTCCGGCTATGGCTATGAAATTTTTCTTGTGATAAAGCAATATACGCGCTGGAAATTCAGTTTTATCCGCACTGAAAATTACCAGCGGGCTAGGCAGCTTGTCAGCGAAGGGCAGGCGGACTTGATTTGTGCAGTTCAAAGCGATGCGTCTGTCGATGACGGTTTTGTCTATACCAAGCGTCCTGTCCTTTCTTCCAGGATGATTCTTGTTGCAAACATGCAGAAGAGTTCCTATGCCTACGAGGATTTTGAAAGCTTTAACCGCATTAAGATTGGTATTTTTGCAGAGGAGAAGGAAAGGCCTTTTGTAGAGCGCGACTTGCGGAAGTATGCGGATTCTCACGGTTTTGTGCCGGAAATCATCTCCTATTCAAGGCTTGACAGCTGCGAGTCTGCCCTGGACTGGGGGCTAATAGATGCCATGTATGTTAACGACATACGAAAGTCCGGCTTTTACAAGATTGCGGACTGCCAGTACCGGGACATGCACATTGCGGTTTCTGAGCTTTCCCAGGACTGCAAGCAGATTGTTTCAGAGATAGATAAGGCCATAACTTCCATAAACCGTGACATGCCGGATTTTCTTTCGGACATGAAGCACCGCTATTACCCGGCGGACACCTACCGCGAATTTAGGCCAACGGAGAGCGAAAGGGAATACATAAGGAACGCATCGCCCATCCGGGTTGCCTGCACCCTTACATGGTATCCGATAAGCTATTTTAAGGACGGGAAGTATTCGGGGCCTCTTGCCGACGTTTACGAAGCCCTTAGCAAAGTTACGGGGCTTAAATTTGAATACGTTCCCTACAAGTCCTACACTTCTGCCCTTTCCGGCATGGTTTACGGGGAGGCTCCTGTGCTTTGCGAGACACCGCTTGATTTTTCATATGCCACCAAGTACAAGATGAACCTTACAAGCGGCCTTACGGACATTTCCCTGCTGCAGATTAGGGCCAAGAACAGGGTGCCGAGGAGTCCGCCTGTTGTTGCGGAACTTGCCTCAACCTATATTTCCGAGATTGAAAAGAAGATTTACGGTAAGGGCGCAACCTACAAGGGCTGCTCTTCCGCCAAGGAATGCATGGAGGCTGTGCTTTCCGGCGAGGCTGACTATACCCTGCTCAACAGCTACCAGGCGGCAGTCTACCAGGCAAACGTGCGCTACATAGACATGCAGTATACGGTCATTCCCGAGTACCAGTACACCATTTGCGCCGGTATAAGCAGCCGTGCAGATTCAAGGCTTTTGCCCATAATGTCAAAGGGAATCAGGGCCCTGGGGCAGAACTACATAACAAGCATATTCCGCCAGAAGCTTAGCCAGGAGTCGGAGACGGACCTTGTCTCCTTCTTCTACAAGAACCCCATGCTGCTCATTGTCTTTATCACCCTGGTGATGCTGATAGTCTTAGGAATTCCTGCGGCGGCCATATATATCGTGCTGATGAGACGGAAGAATTTTGAGCTTATAAAGGCCAACAACGAAAAGATGGACTTTGTGAGCAAGATGAGCCACGACATACGCACTCCGCTGAACGGAATACTTGGCATGGTCTACCTTTCCAAGAAGGAGGCCAACCCGGAAAGAACGGACAGCTACCTTGGCAAGATAGAGCTTAGCGGAAACTACCTTCTTTCCATACTGAACGACATTCTTGACATAAACAAGCTGGGCAGTAAGAAGATTTCGCTTAATCCGGCGGCATATTCATTCGAAGAATTTGCGGATGAACTGCATGTTCTCTTTGATCCGCTTTGCCAGAACAAGGACATTTCATTCACCACGGAATTCCCTAAGCTTGAAAAGAGGATTTTCACGGACAAGATGCGCTTTATGCAGCTTTTTTCCAACCTGGTGTCCAATTCAATCAAGTATACGGACAGGGGCGGAAAGATTAGGGTCTTCTGCAAGAACTACACCCATGCGGACGATGCCTTTGTATCTGACATTGTGGTTGAGGACACTGGCATTGGCATGAGCAAGTCCTTCCAGCAGCACATGTTTGAGCCCTTTACCCAGGAGCGCAATACGGCGGCTTCCATGGGGACCGGGCTGGGCCTTGCAATAGTAAAGCAGATTGTTACCCTGATGGGCGGCTTTATCCGTGTGGAAAGCGAGCAGGGCAAGGGAACTTCCTTCTTTATAACGCTGGTGCTTCCCCTTGTGGAGAGACAGGATTCTTCCAGAGAAGGTGAAAGTGACGAAGGTAAGAACAACTTTTCCCTTGAAGGGCGGCACATTCTTGTTTGCGAGGACGACACGATTAATGCGGAGATTACGGCGGAACTCATACGCAGGGGCGGAATGACTGCCGACATTGCAAGGGACGGTAGGGAAGGCGTGGAACTCTTTGCGGAAAGTACGGATGGCTACTACTCTGCAATCCTCATGGACATACGCATGCCGATTATGGACGGATGGGAGGCTACGAGCCAGATACGCGCTCTTGCAAGGGATGATGCTTCTTCCGTTCCTATAATAGCACTTTCTGCCGATGCCTTTGTTCAGGAGAGAATGTCAACAGGGAAGACAGGGCTTACCGGGAATTTGCCAAAGCCCATAAACCCACAGAAGCTTTACGATTCCCTTGCCGAATATATTGAAAACCGCTAAAGGGGCTCTTGCTGAAAGCTAAGTTCAGCCGTTCTTCTGCATGTAGGAGATGAATTCGTTGAAGGGCAGGGGCTTTGAGTAGTAATAGCCCTGTATGTAGTTGCAGCCCAGCCTCCTTAACTCTTCCGCAGTTTCCTGATCCTCGCATCCCTCCGCAACTGTCTTCATGTCCAGAAGGCGCGCCATTTCCTGAATGCTGTAGAGAATGCGGTGGCCTTTGCGGTCATGAATGCCGTTTACAAGGCTTATGTCAAGTTTTAGGATGTCAAAGGACATTTTGTTCAGCACGCTAAGGGAAGAATATCCTGTGCCAAAGTCGTCCAGTTCAATTATGAAGCCTGCCGCATGGAGCTTTTCTATAATCGCTGTGATTTGCTCCGGGTTGTCGTGGTAGGCGGATTCTGTAAGCTCCAGGTGAAGAAGGTCGTGGGGTACGGAATATTCGCCCGCAAGATGTTCTATTACAAGGTCCAAATCCTTTATGTCAAAGTCGCCGCGCGAGATGTTGATGGAAATCGGGACGACGGGGATTTTCTTTTTAAGGCATTCGCCTATTGTCCTGCAGACACTTTCCCACACGTAATAGTCCAGCTTGGAGATAAAGCCGTTGTTTTCAAAGACCGGGATAAAGGCTCCCGGGTTCATAAAGCCAAACTTGGGGCTGTTCCACCTTACAAGGGCTTCCGCACCTTCGGTCTTTCCAGTGTCCTTTCCGTGCTTGGGCTGGAAGTAGACTTCAAATTCATTGTTGGCAAGGGCACTTTCCATGTTGTCTATGATGTTCTGCTCTTCTTCCTGCCGCTTCCTTAGCTTTTCGTCGTAGAAGCAGATGTTCGTGTTGTATTTGCCTTGGATTGTGCTAAGCGCAAACTCTGCCTTGTCGTGCATGGATGCAATGCCTTCGCCAAGCCCTGCCTGTTCGTAGATTCCAAACTTTACGATAATGGGGTAAACCGGCCCTTCCTTTAGCTCATCGGAAAGATTTTTGGCAAGCTCTTCGTATGCTTCTTTGCTTTTGTGTTCGGCAAGAATTGCAAAGCGGTATGATGTGATTCTTCCCATAATTTCCCTGCTCTTAAGCTCGTCCTGCAAAAGCATGGCAATTGTACGGATTAGGCTGTTGGCAAGCTTTCTTCCGTGGCGGGAACTAATGTTTTTTATGGATTCTATGTTTACCGCAATTACGTCAAATGCAAGTTCCGGGTGGGTGCGGACAATTTGTTCTGCGTATGCAAAGAAGAATTCACCTGAATAAAGGCCTGTCTGCTTGTCCATGGCTGTAAGGCTTAGCATGTCTGTTGATTTTCTTAGCCTTATGATTGCTTCCAGACGGTTTATGATGATAAGCGGATTGTAGGGCTTGGAGACAAAATCTGCTGCCCCTTTTCTAAAGGCCGTAATCTGGTCTTCGTCCGAAGAGCTGGATGTTAGCATCATTACCGGAATGGAGCTTAGGTTACTGTCGCTTTCCATCTCGAGAAGAACGTCGTAACCGTTCATAACCGGCATGTGCAAATCAAGTAGCACTACGGAAACTTTTGTGAGGTTTGCGTAAAGTTTTTCTAGCCCGCTCTTGCCGTCTTTTGCTTCCAGAATGTTGTATTTTTCCTTTAGCAAAGAAGAAAGAATGCCCCTGTCAATGTCGTTGTCATCTATAATCAGCAGAGTGTCTTTTGACTTTATGGAGTCAAAGAAAAATTCCTGGCTGACCTTTAGTCTCATGCAACGCCTTCGGATTTTAGCGCATCCATAACTATTTTGTATTCAGCGCATACTTTGTTAAAGTATTCCTCAACTGAAGGGGATGGACTTCCGTTCCTAACGTCTTCTGTAAGGGTAGATGCCGCTTCGTAAAGGTTTTTAAAGCTAAGGTTGGCGCAGATTCCTTTTAGGGTGTGGCTTGCTCCAAAGACTTCTCCCCAGTTTTTGTCTTCCATAGCCTTGCAGAGGTTCATGTAGGATTCATCGGAAGGGAACATCTTAACAAATCTTTCTATAAGGCTGTCGTTGCCCAGACGCTGCATAACCTCTTCGTAGCTTCCGCCAATTGAATCGTAAAAATTTTTTGAATTCATGCAAATGCCTCCTTTTAATTAAAGGATATAACAGTAGGCGCAAATTTTCAAGAGAAATATCTGTAAGGAAAGTTTTGCGTTTGGAACCGATATTTTCTTGGACGGAATTTTTGGACGGAGTTTTATTTGTTCTACCATTTCGCCTTATCTCTGCAATCGGCTTTTTGCCATTTTTTACTGCGTGTAACAGTAAGCGCCAGGGAGGGCGCTCATATCTTTGCGGAAAGACGGGCGTGTTTTCGTAAGAAAACACGATAGTAAAAAATGACAAGGAGGCCATTTTTTACGGGCTTTCCACACTTCGCGGACTAACCGCCGCTCATCCCGCTTGCGCGGGACTAAAGGTGTTCCAATCCCGCGTAGGTTCCTTGCCTCTTAGGTAGAAAAAATAGCGCCACGGATGGCGCGTCGTTTCGTTTCAGAAGAAACAGGCAAGTTTTCGCTAGAAAACTTGCGGGGAGAAAATCCCAAGGAGGGGATTTTCTCCCCCTATTGCCACAAGCCGTTTTTTCTCTGTTCCTGAATAAAGAAGATTGTGTTCATCCTTATTTCATCCGGGTCGGTGTTAAGAATGTAGTCGATTACCGCCTCTCCCTTCTGCCTTGACTTTTCCAGATGCTCGCGCACTTCCTTATACTGCTGTGCGTTTGAAGCCAGTGACCAGCAGGCGCTGTCCCCAGTAAGGAACTTAACCAAATCAACCTTTTCATCGTGATACTTTACCGCATTGTCTATTATAAGATCCAGGTATTTTGTCTTTCCGCTTGCAAAGAAGGAGCCCCAGAACATGTCGTTTACGTTGGGGTTTGCCTCCGGGTTTGCGTAAAACTTGTCCACGTCAAATTCTGCAACCGAATGGAAAAAGTTTGACACGCTCTTAATATTTAAAGAGTCAATTTCTGAAAGAATTTTTTCCTTTAGATTTTTGTCACGGAAAAGCTCTGCGTAAAAACCAACCAGGGGCATCTGCATGTCTTCCGTAACAAGCTGCCTTTCCCTAAAGAAATTTACTGTAACTTGTACAAGGCTGGGGTTCTTGTCCTTAAAGTAATTCATCAGCAAAAAGCTGAATTCTTCTTCCGCGCTTGTGTTCGTATTTTCTGCTTGGTATGTGATTGTACCTGTTCCTGCTTCCAAAGCATTTGAATCCTGTGCAAAAGCAAAGCCGCAAATCAAAGTGGCTAAAAAAAAGCCTGCAAGTATTTTCTTTTTCATATAAAAATCTCCCGGTTAAAGGTAACCTAAAATTCTGCAAAAATCAACAGTGTGGTGCGGCTGGTATGGTGCTGGCAAGGCCTATAATGATTATGGGCTTGGTTTTTGCTGCACGCAGAATATTGAGCTTGCAAAGGTTTTGGCAGTACTTGCCCCCTGCGTACTGTTTATTTTCTTACATTTTTGGGTATAATATCAAATATTGTTTTATAAACGTTGGGAGGGGAAAGTGATGAAAAAAGTTATACTTGTTTTGTTTGCCTTTATTTTTGGGGCGCTTACCTTTGCCAAGTCGATTGTGGTTGATGTTTTGTGGTTTGGTTTATCCAGTTCCGGACCCTCTAAGGTCTGAACATACGTACTTCTTGGAAATTGAACGCAATTTTGACAACAAGCGTCTGGCCGCATATAACCTGCTTTTGTTCGATGCAAATAAGAACAAGTGGCATAAGATTGCAAGTGCCCGCGCACATTATGTTTACAACTTGACCGATGAGCAAAAAGAATGGATTTCTGCGGAGATAATCGAAAAGATGGCTTTGTTTGATTATTCTTTTATGGGTATTCCGGAAGGCTACCCGCAAAAAATAGAACGTGAAATAGGAAGCCGAAAAATAGTTGCGGAACTTTATCGCACGTCTGTGGGCTATATGCCGTCGAATTATTCGATAAAAATTAAATACGGAAAAGGGGTTTATGCAATTAAGGAAGGCCAATGGGGATTTAATATTGTAGAAAAGGACGGTAAAAAATATCTTGTTTACATTGGGATGGGTGGCTCTGGTGAACATCGTGTAAGCACAATCGAAGATTTTTATCTGAATGTTTTGAACTTGGATTCGCTGGAAAATGTTTATCATGGTTTTGTAAAATCAGAAATTACTTTTGTGCGGGAGTGGGAGTAAGTTTGCGAGCCTTTTTTGCACGGCTGTACTCTGCGCACTGACGGCAATTTTTGCAAAAAATACTCTGCGCACTACTGGCAATTTTTATAAAAAATACTCTGCGCACTGGGGACTTTGTAACACATGCACGGAGCTTGCGGGTTTTTTAGCTGGGAAAAAAATGCTATACTTTTTGCATGACAGAGATAGAGATAAAGGCTCACGTAAAAGACAGGGTGGGGCTGGAAGAAAGACTGAATCAGATTGCCGCTTTTAAGATGCAGGTTTTGCGGGACGATACATATTACGGTTTAACAAAGGAGACACGCTGCAAGCTTAGGGTAAGAAGGGAGACTTTGCTTACAGGCGGCGGTGAAGAAAAAAAGACTCTTCTTACCTACAAGCGAAAGGAAATGCGTACCCTGCTGGACGGAAGCAGTTCTGAGGTGAACGACGAAAAGGAAACTGCCATTCAGGATGCGGATGTTCTGGAGGCTTTCCTAAAGGATTCAGGTTTTTTGGTAACGCTAAAAAAGCACAAGGACGTAAAGGACTGGGAGCTTTGCGTAAAAAAGGAATCTTTTCCAAAAGAGGCGGAAATTGGCCAGGATTTGACCGCAACCTTTGAGCTTTGCAAAGTTCCGCCGCTGGGCGACTTTCTTGAGATAGAAATTCTTTCCCCAGTGGACAATCCATGCGCGGTAGAAGCCATACAAAAAAAACTTCACGAACTGCTCGCACTTGTTGGCATTGGCGAAGACCAGGTAGAGAACCGCTATTACAGCGAGCTTTTGCGGGAAGCTGCCTTGCGTTGATTATTATCAATTTTTATAGTATCATAAGCCGTTTTTAACAGGTATTTAAGGAGAACATTTTGTTCAACAGACGGTTATACAAAAAGAAGGCGCTGGAATGTCTGAATGGTAAGCGTCATATTGCGGCACTTGTTAGCCTGGTGGCACTGGGTGCGATGTTTTTGCTGGATGCAGGCTCCATGGGCAAGTCAATACAACTGATTGGCCCTCAGCTTACATTGATTTTGGATGCAAGAAAGATGAATTTTATCGTTCTTGCCGTATTGTGCTTTGTCCTTGGAACAATTGGAATTGCCGAGACGGGGTTCTATCTTTTTGCAGTCACCAAACCGGCAGAAAAGATTTCCTTTTCGGTCTTTATGGACGGATTCTCTCAGTGCATAAGGGGCTTCCTTGCCTTTGCATGGAAGTGGCTTTGGATTGTTCTGTGGAGCTTCCTTTTCATTATCCCCGGAATTGTCAAGTATTTTGCTTATTCCCAGCTTTTCTACATACTTGGCGACTATCCCGAGTTGGGCGTTGCGCAGGCGCTTTCTGTGAGCAAGGAAATAACCAAGGGGCATAAGGCGGATTTGTTCTGGATGCGCTTTTCATTTATACTTTGGGACATTATTTCCATTCCTACCTTGTTCATCCTCCAGCTCTGGGTGCGTCCCTACAAGCAGGCGGCCTTTGCACTTGCATACCGTTCGCTTATGGAAAAAGCGATAAAGTCCGGGACGATAACTGCGGAAGACCTGGGGCAGAATAATACTAACGAGGAGTTTTAATCATGGAAAACAAAAATAATGGGAAGATAGTCTTTGCTGTAGTTGTAGCCCTTTCTGTAATAGTTGGGCTTTTTCAGATTTCCGCCAAAAAGAGTGAATCTGCCTCTGAGCATGTAAAGCCTTTTTCCGTCAGGAAATCTTCTGCGACAGGCAGTTTTTTTGATATGCTGAACAAAAAGAACCAAAAGGAAAAGTGGGTTCACGAGGGTGGCGAAAGTTACATTGCGCGTCTTGTGGTCAGCGGCGTAATAGAAGACGAAAACAAAACCTACAACCAGCAGTGGATTCTGGACACGATAAGCGAGCTAAAGGAAGACGGAGACAACAAGGGAATTGCCCTTTTTATTGACTCCCCAGGCGGCGGTGTTTACCAGGCGGACGAGGTTTACCTTGCGCTCCTTGACTATTCTGCAAGCGGAAAGCCTGTTTACGCCTACATGGGGCCTCTTGCGGCAAGCGGTGGCTATTACATTTCCTGCGGTGCAAAGTACGTCATGGCAAACCGCAACACCCTTACAGGCAGCATAGGCGTTCTTGCGGGGCAGTTTGTAGACGCTACGGGTCTTTTGGACAAGATGGGAATTAAGTCCGAGACGATTCACGCGGGCAAAAACAAGAACATGGGAAGCTTTAACGAGCCTGTTACCGACGAGCAGAGGAAAATCATGCAGGCGGTTGCAGATGAATGTTACGACCAGTTTGTGCAGATTGTTTCCAAGGCACGCGGAATGCCTGTCTCTTCCGTAAAGAACCTGGCGGACGGGCGCATTTATACGGCAAGGCAGGCCAAGGAAAATTCCCTTATAGACGCAATCGGTTCCTTTGACGAGCTTGTTGCATATATGACTAAAACGGAATTCTCCGGCCAGGAATATTCTGTGGAGGATTTTGAATACGAGCAGGAGTCAAGCTTCTACGATTATCTTACCGGCGTGGCAAGTGCGCTCAAGGGGTCAAGCGTATTCTCTGCGGTGGGCCTTCCTCCCCAGACAGAAAACGCAATTACCCGCACTATTCCATATCCGGCCTATTTTTACGACGGAATGCTTAGCAACTAGTATAACGAATATAAAATAACAGGTCATTCCGAACGCTACGCCACGACCATACGCACTTGTTTTGGTCGTGTGTTTCGGAATCTATAGATGTTAGCGGTTGCAGAGCCTGTTGAACCATGGATTGATGTAGAACACACTGAATCCATATTCGAAGCAGTTCAGGGGTACAGTCAATTGATATTTGCCATACAAGGAAGTGGTTGTAAAGCACGCTGGGCTAAGTGAATGTTTGGGCGGTGTTTTTTTACTTTCTGGACCGGCTTTTTACCGCTAGCCCGCTTTCCAGGGTTCCGTGGGGCCCTACCCACTCCATTACTGGGGTTCGGCCCTTCGACTGGGCTCAGGGACCTTGCCTCCAGCAACGGCTGCGCCGCCCTTCCAATCGGGGGTAGGCTTTGTTTGAATTAAGAGAAGTTTTTTTTGCTAACTAATCGTCAAGAGATGCTATAGTAGAAGAAAGTTCCGGCAGGTTGAGCGGCTTACGGAAGAATTTAAGAACTCCAAGCTCCATACATTCTTTTTCCGTTTCCGGGTCATCCATTGCGGTAACAACGATGATTGCCGGCTTACCAAAGGCTTCGCTTTCTTTTATGTGGCGGCAGAGTTTTTTTCCGTCAATACCGGGCAGGTCAAGGTCTAGGATAATGCATTTTGGCTGTTTTGCAACCATCTGGGAGCCAGCTTCAAAACCGTCAAAGGCCTGTAAAATCTGAATGGACTCGTCCTGAGCTTTAAGGAATTTGGCAACAACGTCGTTCAGGGCACGGTCATCATCAACAACAAGGACAGTCTTTGGGGTTACTACGGACTTTTTGCTGCAACAGTCAAGAAGGTCTGATGGGATGCGCATGTTGCGCTTTTCCATGAATTCAACCAGGTCTTCTGGATATACGCGGAACTGCCCGCCTGGTGTCTTAAAAGCCTTTAGATAATTGTTGTGAATCCAGTTGATAGCCGTCTGATTTACAACCCCGCAAATATTTGCAACTTCCAAAGCGGAGAAAACAATAGGCTTATCTCTCATTTTTACAGTCTTTGCCATTTTTTTTTGCCTTACCCTTACTATATCACATAAAATTGAAAAAATAAAGGTTTTGGTCATTTTTTATAAAAAAAATATTTCTGCGCGAACCGTCAGCTTGAGGCCATTGCTTTTTTTATTTGCTGGCCGGAAAATCCAAGCCTTTGCAGGGAAGAATAAATTTTTGACGGATCCTTGTGAACTCTAAGGCACTTTTTGTATGCCCGCTTGCAAAGGTCGCTTTCGCTGTGGTCGCTAAAGAATTCGTCAAGGGCAGTCTTTGCGTCTTCCTTGGAAATTCCCCTCTTTAGAAGTTCGCCTTCCAGTTTGCGGCGGCCTTCGGCATGGGTAATGTAGCGGCTTCTGAGCCAGGCTCCGGCAAAACGCACGTCGTCCAATGCGCCTGTCCTTTGCAGAAAATCCAAACTTTTTTCTATTGAATCTTTGTCTATTCCTTTACGCAAGAGCTTCTGCTTTAGCATAAAGCGGCAATGCTCTGCCCTGGCAAGATATGTCATGGCTGCACGCTCAGCGGAAAAGACTAATGCCGCAGAAAGTATGTCGGCACTCTCTTCCTCGTTAAAGACCCCCTGCATTCCGGGCTTAAGGCTTGATTCATCCGCAAAAAGGGAATCTGCCCCGCCAAGGCCACCTTCTACAGGCAAAAGCCTTTCTTTGGAAAGGCAGGTAAGGTATTCGTCGCGTAAAAAAAAGGCAGACCCTGAGTCGGGCGTAATTTCGTACACCCCGGCCAAAGTCTGCTTTATTCCAAGTATTACCAAAACAGTATAAAACTTAGCGCTTGCTGAACTGGAATCTTCTACGTGCACCACGCTGACCGTACTTCTTGCGTTCAACCATACGTGGGTCACGGGTAAGATAACCGTTAGCCTTAAGAGCTGAGCGGCTGTTAGGATCTACCTGTGTGAGTGCGCGGGAAAGACCGTGGAGGCATGCACCAGCCTGGCCGTTAAGTCCGCCACCGTAAACATTGATAAGAATGTCAAACTTGTTGTCGTTGCTTGTTACCAGGAGCGGCTGGCGAACCATGCGCACCTGAGCTTCTGTTGCAAAGTATTCTTTGAGTTCTTTGCCGTTTACAACAATTTTTCCGCTGCCTTCACGCAAAAAAACGCGAGCCACAGCAGTCTTTCTTCTTCCTGTACCGATTGCTATATTTCTGATTCCTGCCATAATTGACTCCTAATTAAACTTCCAGCGGTTTTGGATTCTGAGCTGTATGCGGGTGGTTTGGACCAGCATAAATCTTCAAGTTGCCAATAATCTGGCGTCCAAGACGGTTGTGAGGAATCATACCCCAGATTGTTCTTCTGAGGGGCTCTTCCGGACGGCGAGCAAGAAGTGAACCGAAGGATTCAGACTTGAGTCCACCAACATAACCTGTGTAGTGGCGGTAAAGTTTGTCTGTTTCCTTGTTGCCAGTTACCTGAATCTTGTCGGCATTGATGATGACAACGAAGTCGCCACAGATTGTGTTTGGTGTGAATGTGGGCTTGTTCTTTCCACGGAGTACACTTGCTGCCTTAGCGGCAACACGACCAAGAGTCTTTCCTGATGCATCGATGATGTACCAGTCGTTCTTTGTTTCGCCTTTTTTAGCAAAAATAGTTCTCATTTATAAAACCTACCAAGTAAAACTTTGTATTTAAAGGGGTTGCATCATTCCTTTAAATAGAAATGAACAATAGCGGTTGTTCATTTAGTATACGGGGTAATATACAATAGCATAAAGAGCAAATGTTAGTCAAGCCGTTGCTTTACTTTTCCACAGAAATCAGTTTTCAAGGGAGGCCCCTTGCACCCCTAACTAAGGGGAGGGAAAACCCCCT
>DJYC01000012.1 GCA_002448445.1 Treponema sp. UBA6988 | reverse complement strand
AGACGTGAGAATTTTGACCCATGCTGCAATTATTGTCAAGGGAGAGGCGTTTTGGTTTTCTTACACTTATTTTCATAAATTTCTCTTCGATGGTTTTATTATAAGGGCAGATGGGGGATTGGTCAAGTGAGACTAAAGGGCGGCTTTTACAGATTCCCGGGTCGAGCCCGAGAATGACACTATTGCTAAGTCCGGGATGACGGACGGCTTCGACACCGGCCCTTCGACTAAACTCAGGGACCGGGCGGGGGTGGAACGGAGGGATTTTTCCACTTTCTTGATGACCAGTACGGAGCCACGGAGGGCGGCTTAGCAGCGCGGAGATTTCCGAAGGGAATCTCCGATCCCTGGAAAAATCCATGGAGGGATTTTTCCAGGGCAATGCGCGGCAGGCACTGGAGGGGCCCGCGGCAGCGGGTTGCGCCAGCAATGGAGCCGGGAGGCGGAACCCCGCAAGCGCCACACACGTGGCATAAGATGTTCTTTTATGGAACGTTTGTATTACCAAGAAAGCGCCGCAAAAAGAGAAAGAAGAAAAAGACTTGGATTTATTTTAGGGATTTTACGCTTTCGCCTTCGATGAACTGGAAGGGGACGAATTTGTGGGAGGGTTTTCGGCCGTGTTCGATGGAATTTAGGAGGGATGAGAGGCCTTCGTTTGCTAGGCTTGTGCAGTCCTGGCGGATGGTGGTGATTCTGGGGCATGAGTAGGAGGCTACGCTGAGGCCGTCGAAGCCTGTGATGCTTATGTCTTTTGGGATGCTGATTCCCATGTCCGCAAAGCTGCGGCAGGCTCCCATTGCCATTACGTCTGACATTGTGAATACGGCACTTGCGTCCGGGCATTTTTTTATGAGGGTTGAGGCGGCGTCGAAGCCACCCTGTAGGGAATACATGGACGGTATGTACATGCTTTCTTTGTTGAAGGGAAGGTCGTAGTCGTTCATTGCGCGGAGGAAGCCATTGAAGCGCCTGCGGCTTAGGCAGCTGCTTTGGAGTTCACCGCCTATGACGCAGATTTTTTTGTGGCCATTTTTTATGAGGTATTCGGTGCAGAAATAGGAGGCTGTTTCGTCGTCAGTGCTTACGCTTGAGAGGTTTTTAGTCTGAGTGCCATCTTTGTCTTCCGGGCTGTTGGCTATTAGCACGCAGGGGACTTTTATTGCATCGAATTCTTCTTTGCCTGAGTCGGGGTTTCCGCCGAGGAATATTATGCCTGCGGGTTTTTGCTCGTAGTAGATTTTGCAGGCGGCCTGTGTTCCGTTGTCGTATTCGTTTAGGACAAAAACGCTGGCATTGTATGGAAGATTTTGGAGCTTGTTTTGGATTATTTCCAGGAGGGAGTTGAAGAGGATGCTTTGCGCACCTTGTACCAGGACCGCGATTGTTCTGGGGGCGTGTTCCTTTAGTTTTTTGGCGTTCTGGTTCAGGACGAAGCCGTACTTGTCTACTACGGAGTAGATTTTTTGTCTGGCTTTGTCGCTGATGCCGGGATGGTTGTTGAGCGCGCGGGATACGGTTCCCACTCCGTAGCCACATTCTTTTGCTATGTCTTTTATTGTCATATTCTCTCCATTATCCACTTTTTCCCAACATTGTCCAATAGCCAATCACATCCAGAAAATCCCACAAGAAAATTCACCCCTTAACCGCACCGGAAATAACACCCTTTATAATATATTTCTGAGCGGAAATATAGAAAGCAATAATCGGTATGATTGCAACCACAAGCATTGCCATGAATCCACCGTAATCGGTAGCACCGTAAGCCCCCTGCATAGCAATCTGAATCGCAACCGGAACAGTCTTGTTGTCAGTACCAAGAACAAGGTAAGGCAGAAGGTAGTCATTCCAAACCCACATTGCGTTAAGAATTGCCACGGTTATTGCGGTTGGCTTTAAAACCGGAAAGACCACAAGGAAAAATGTCTGCAAAGGATTACATCCGTCTATCTCTGCCGCCTCCTCCATCTCTGCAGGAACAGCCTTAACAAAACCTGCAAACATAAAAACGGAAAGCCCCGCCCCAAAGCCTAGGTAGACAAGCGTAATGCCAAAAACATTGTCAAAGTTCATCTTGTTAACAATATAAGTCATAGTGAACATTACCATCTGGAATGGAACAATCATGCTAAAGGCAAAAAGATAGTAAAGCGAACGTGTAAACTTATTCTTTACACGGACAATAAACCAAGAAGTCATAGACGTGCAGACAACAATCAGCGCAAGAGATGCAACCGTTATAAAAACAGAGCGCAGGAAAGCAAGGAAAAATCCCGAACTTGTAATTCCGTTTATATAGTTCTGCATGCCAACAAAAGTTTCCCTTGCCGGAAGAGAAAAAGGAGAACTAGAAATATAAAGCTTGGACTTAAATGAATTCATAAAGACCAAAAAAACCGGCACCAGAAAAATTGCAGAAAGCAAAACTAAAAAGCAGAATATGATTGTTTTTTCAGTCTGCCTTGTATGCGAGTATTTCATTGTTCAACCTCCTTCCTTGTTGAAAACTTAAGCTGGACGAATGCAATCAGGGCAACGATTATAAAGAAGACCACAGCCTTTGCCTGACCAACGCCCTGCCAGCCTACCCTTCCGTAGAAAGTATTGTATATGTTAAGAGCGAGCATTTCCGTTGAATGTTCTGGAGCACCCGCAGTAAGCGCCAAGTTCTGGTCAAACATTTTAAATGTGTTTGCAAGGGTTAGGAAAGTGCAAATTGTAATGGAAGGCATTACCATAGGAATTTTTACGCGGAATAAAATCTTAAGGTGGCCAGCGCCGTCTATCTGGGCAGCCTCAATCAGTTCCCCGGGAATGTTCTGCAAACCGGCAATGTAGATTACCATCATGTAGCCGGTAAGCTGCCAGTTTGTAAGAATCACAAGGCCCCAAAAGCCGTACTTGGCATCAAAAGTTATGTCAACTCCCAAAGGAGCAAGAGTTCCGTTTATGAGCAGGTTCCAGATGTAGCCCAAGACAATTCCGCCGATAAGGTTTGGCATAAAAAAGATTGAGCGGAAAATTCCAGTTCCCTTAATTTCTTTTGTAAGCAGGATAGCAAGAGAAAAAGCAAAGACGTTCACGGTAACAATAGAAACAGCCGTAAACAGGGAAGTAAAAAGCAGGGCATGAACAAAGTCGTTGTCAAAGGTAAAGGCCTTTATGTAATTTGCAAGCCCCACGAATTTTGCGTTCGTTACGGTCGTAAACTTTGTAAAAGACAGCCCTATTCCCATCACAAAAGGAATAAGGAAAAACAAAGAAAATGCAATCAGAGTGGGCAGTATAAATATAGGAAAATATTTGTTTATAGACTTGTTATTCATAAGCTTCCCTAAAAAACGGCAGTCCTTGAATCTTTAAAGTTTGGAGGCGAAAGTTCCAAGAACTGCCGAATAATACAATTTAATTTGAATGGTAATTTTTTGGACGAAGCCATAAATGCTCTACCATCCATTG
The DNA here is from genome assembly GCA_002448445.1 of Treponema sp. UBA6988. GTDB lineage: Bacteria > Spirochaetota > Spirochaetia > Treponematales > Treponemataceae > Treponema_D. Next base: position 8,668 of record DJYC01000012.1, on the reverse strand, counting down.
TTTGGCTAACTCGACACTTGCCATTTTTTACCAACTAGAACAAGCAGCGCCATGGAGGGCGCGTCAAAAGTTTGCAAAAAAAGCTCGTGGCTTTTCGCAGAAAAGCCATAGGTAAAAAATGGCAAGGAGGCCATTTTTTACCGCCGTTCCGCCCTTCGGTAACCCTCATCCCGCTGTGCGGGACTAAAGGGGCTCCATGGCGGCGTAGGCTTATTTATGCACTAGTTAGCAGAAGATTCCTTTGCCCAAGAATCCACAACCTGGGCAGCAACTTCATCCCAAGTCTTTGTTCCCTGTGCGTACTTGAGCAGGGCACCGCCAAAGTCATCCTTGAATTTCTGAGACGGAAAGAGGGTAAAGTTCCAGGCAACGGAAGTGATTCCGTCTTTTGCCATCCAGTTGCTAATTTCAACTGCAAGCGGATCTGTAGGACGCTCTGAATCAGAGAAGGTGTCAAATGGAGCAATAAAGCCCAGCTTGTTCGTAACATAGTCCTTTCCTGTTGCGCTGGAATAAAGCCAGTAGATAAAGTCTGCTGTTGCCTTCTGGTCTTTTTCGCTTGCCTGGCTGTTGATGCAGTAGAAGTTTTCAGTTCCAATGCACAAACCTTGTGACTCTTCTCCAGAAGCACCGGTGTAGATTGGAAGGTATTTTACGTTCTCTGCAAGAACCTTGTTTCCGCTAACACCTGCAATCTGACCCCAAGCCCAGTTTCCGTTCTGAACCATAACGCACTTTTCAAGGGCAAATTCTGCCATTGAATCTGTTACGGTCTTTGTACCAACACTCTTTCTATCTACGGTGCTGTTGTTAAGGTAAAGGTCAAGAATGTTCTGGAAATTCTTTCCGTAGCTAAAAGAGATTTTCTTTGTTGCATCGCTTGCAAGGTCAACGTTCCCGTTCTTGAATTCATAATATACAGGAAGGTTTGCAAGATGGGTCTGCCATCTCCAGTCCTCTCCTGCCTTTAGTGAAGTGCTTGCAAAAACACCGTCAATGCCAAGTTCCTTTGCATTTTTCTGCATGTCTTCCACAACTTCCTTAAGCTTTGCAAAGTTGTTAATTTCATCCATGCTTGAATAGCTTACAGCCTTTGAAGCAAGGGCAAAGTATTTGTCTGTAAGGGCCTTGTTGTAGATGATTCCGTAGCCTTCTACTACATAAGGAATTCCGTAAACGCCGCTTCCGGATGTAATTGCAAGTGACTTGTCTGCAAGGTGCTTGTAGAGTTCAGTTCCAGAAAGATCCTGGCAGTAGTCCTTCCAGTTTGCATAGCCGCGGGGACCGTTAATCTGGAAAAGCGTTGGCGCTTCTTTTGTAGCCATCTTGGAGACAAGGGTCTGCTCGTAGGAATTGTTTGCGGCTGTTTCCACAACAACCTTTACTCCTGTTTCCTTTTCGTAAGCGGCTGCAAGTTCCTGATAAATATCTGCAACTTCCGGCTTAAAGTTCAAAAAGCGCACGGTTCCCTTTGCATCTGCTTTCTTTCCGCCGCAAGACACAAGCGAAAGTCCCATTCCCATTACCGCAGCAAAGCAAATTGCACGGCCAAAGATTTTGTTCATTCTTTTCATAAAAAGTTCCTCTTGTTTTTAGGCTGTTTTGGAAACGTTTCCAATTAATTAAATCTTAGCCCTTACCCAAAAGGAATGTCAAACTATTTTTTTACTTTTTGCAAACATTCTGATTTTTATACTGCATTTAAATACTTTTATTTCATTTTCGACTAAAAGGCAGCTGCAAGAATCAAGTTCGGAATGACAGCTGCCACACAACCCCCTTTCCCCTATTTTATGGCATCAGCTTTTTTCTGGTGTTCATCCATTATAGGATTCCAATACTCTGCATACTTTTCCATGTAGCTTGAATTTTCAGGACAATAAACGCCATACCTAATGAACTGCCCATCGTAATAGGTACTCTTGCTGGAATAGACGGAATAGAAAAGTTGTGGGGATGTATAAAAGCTCTGCATAAATCCCCTTATATTTGAATTGTAGCTTACACTATCACCACCATCCATCTTCCTAAAGTTTTCCTCATTGGCTAAAACAGCGTAGTTACAATCAGAAAGATATTCTTCATCATCAATTAAAATTGAGGAATCCGTAATGCCTGAGATTTTTAATGTCTCCACTTTTTCTTCAGAAACATTGTCATCGTCTCCTGCAAACTCAAACCTGGCTCTTGTGGTAACAGTCTGGTTTTTAAAGTTGCAATTCCATGTTCCAAACGCCCCTGCCCCCATTTCTGCGTATAAAATGCTTACTTCTCCGTTTTGCTTAAAAACATATATGAGCGGCGGACAAGCAGGCTTTGCTCTTTTTTGAATCCATTGATTCTTTGTAAGGAATTTTCTAAAAGTTTCATTGTTCCAATTTTTGGTAGAAAAAGGAGCCGGCTTTTTTACGAGGTAGCCACCAAAAACCCATCCATATTCAGGAGAAAAGCCTTTCCATTCGTATCTTGGCAATAATACTTCAATCCAGGGGGCTGTAATTCCATCGATGGTTTCTTCAGGGCCAACAGAAACTATTTTTACCCCAAGCCTATAAGAAAGCGTTGCAAGTTTTTCTGAAGAAAGGCTCGGCTGGCTTCTAACACGCAAACCTTCCGGAGGCTCAACATACATTGTGCCAATTACCTTTCCATTTTCATAGAACTTACTCTTGTCCGCAAAAACGGCTGCCATTAAAAGTGTTGCGGCAAACAAAATGCAAAATAACTTTTTCATATTACAAACTCCTTTAGTCCTGTGTAGACGGCTGTGCTTTAATTCCGAACCTTTCTGCAATGCCCTTAAGAAGCGGGTGGTCTTCCGAAAGGTATTGGTCAGAAGCAGAGACAAAACTGTCCTTATTCTCTTTTATCCGTTCAAAAAGTGCGCGGCACAATTCCTCGTTTCCTCTGTAATAAAAACAAATCTTTGAAAGGTCAGACAGGGTTACGCAGTAATTTTCTTCGCAATCGGCAAAGAGAGCCGCTATAGAATACAGGGCAAACCTGTTGTTGTACACTTCCGTTCTTTCCAAAAGCCTAAAGCCTTTTTTTGCCGCATCGGAACAGACATCTTCTTCAAAGAACTTTTCCGTTAATTCGTTCTGCTTGCTTATACTTTTTAGAATCTCTCCGTTAGAAAGCAAAAGGTCTTCACCTTCGTTTAAAGCATCATCCATAAATCCTCCTTAGTTTTTCTTAAAGCCCATACTCCTTATTTAAGTCCAATACAAAATGACCGGCGATTTTTTTCTTCTTCAAGTCCAGCACCACTATGTAATGTATATTCTTTACTTCTGTAATAAATGTTACGTGCCTGTAAGTTCCATCTTTTGCGTCATACACATAACCTATATGCATTTTTCCCAATTCTTCAATCAGGTTATTGCGCACATATTCATCAAATTCTTTTTCGTTAAAATTTTGTGCAGATTGTGTAACGTTTACAAATCCATCTTTTGGGAAAGTTGATTTAAATTCTTCTTCCGTTAACAGCATTATTTTTTGTCCCTTACTTTTCTTAATCCTGCCTCAATTCGTAAGATTGCTTCTACATGCATTATCCAATGTCTGGAAAACGGCATTTGAATTAGCCCCTTGATGTTTTTATTGCACCAATAATCAATGAGCCATATTGCATTTTCATCGTTACTTACAACCTTTAGCGACTTTATTCTTTCTTTGTCACTTTCCGCATATTTTGTTTTTAAATCTTTAAAGCTAAGATTTTTAAGCCATTCTTCTGTAGAAAGCTTTACTTTTTCGCAATATTCGTACAAGGCCTGAATGTTCAGCTTTTTTGAAAATTCGGCAATTTCATTTTTAACAAGTTCATTTCCGGTTGTTATTAGGGGGCTTTTTATTTTTGAAATAAAGTTTTCAGAAAATAAAACTTCCTGCCTTTGCTGGATTAAATCATTGGCAACAATGTCTTCTATTCTAAAGATATGCCACAGACTGTAGGCAATCGATTTGCTGTGGTAGCCATCGGCATTGATGAATGGCATAGAGGAAAAATCCTCGGTTGACAATTCACCTTGCAATTTCTTGATACAGTCAAAAAGCGTATTGCGAAGCTTGAACAAAGTCTTTTTGCCTTCATCAAAAGTTTTTTCTTTGCTGATTTGAACCTGCATTTTTTTGTTTAAGTCTGACCACTCTTTATTCATAACTACCCCACTGCAAAGCAAAATTATTTTAAAGGAACATACCCGACCTTATTTACAAGTTCCTGCCCTTGATCAGAAAGAATCCATTTAATCAACTTTTTTGTATTTTCCGATTCTTTGCCTTTGATGGTAACTGCATAAAAATTGCCTGTAAGAGGATATGTTTTATTTTTAATATTTTCTAGGCTTGGCTCTACGCCATTAATCTTAAGCATTTTTACACCAGGATTTTTATTCATGTTTCTAAGAAAATACCTGAATGTATAGCCGATTGCATTATCATGGTTTTCATAATCAGAAACCACATCTATTATTCCATCCATAAAAGTTAGTTTCTTGTGAGTTTCTGGCGGAATAAGATCAAAATCTTTTCCCATCATTTTTACAAAAGCAGTTTGACTTCCACTGTTTCTTGCCCTTTGGAAAGGCCTTATTTTTTTCCATTTACCGCCAACTTTTCTCCAGCTTGTAATCTTGCCGCTGTAAATATCTTTTATCTGCTGAAGGGTAAGGCTTTCTACCGTGTTTCTTGCATTTACAATAAAGACAAAGGCTTCGCATCCAATCGGATACATATTAAATTCCACTCCCCTCTCTTTAGCCATTTCCTTTTGCTCTTTTGAAGGTTCTGCCACAAAGATGATGTCATCTTCGCCCGATATAAGCTTTTCGTATGCCCGGTTTGTTCCTGAAAATCTAATAAAATATTCAACATTACAATCTGAAGGATATACAGCTTCGGCAAAAGAACAGTAAACAGGAAAAAGAGCTGTTGCTCCGTCTATAACAGGAAGATTATCATCATTGGTAAATTTTAGCGTTGAGTCCGAATCAAGATGCGCAAGGCTTTGTGATTGCCTAAATGGAACATAATACAAGCTATACATTTCCTGCTGTTCTACTTTTAAAACATGCGAAACACAGGAGGCAAGCATAAAAATACTTGGTGCAAGACAAAGTGTTAAAAAAAGTTTTTTCATTTTTTTCCTCCGAAAGCAATCTGGTGCGGGAGTCCACAAGACGATAGATTACGATGACATCTTTCGATGAGAAACATTAGTTCAAAACAAATCAGTTTGTTAAAAAGAAAGTCACTCGTTTCTCGTTCCGTGCAAAGTTTTGTACAAATCATCCGTGTATTCAGTCTCATGCTTTCCGTCCGAGCTGAGTTTCAAAAGATAGCTTTCCTTTTCATCAAAAGTAATCTGCTTTTCCACCCTGGCAGGATTTTCAACATTCACAAATGTATTCGTTTTTTCCTCAGAGCATGAAGTCCGAATCACAAAACTGGTGTCCCCGCCATCATGCACATTTCCGACGCTCTCAAATCCATTTTTCTTATCTTCAATTGAATACGCATACAGTCTCTCGGAAGAAGCGTTCATTCTGCAGGAAACATTCCCGTTGTTCTCAACCGAAAGAGAATAATCGTCCCCTTCATCGCTGTAGCTCACTTGGATCAGGCTCTTCCCATTCAAGATTTTTATGCCAAAAACTTTTTTACCGTCAGCCGAAAGAACATAGTCAACCCTGCAGTCCTTACCCAGATTCACAGTCCGCACATCATTTTTTTTGAGTCCCAGAAAAAGTACGCAGGATAAAATCAAAAGTACAAGTATTTTTTTCATTTCCCCTCCACAAAAAAAGTATATATAAATTCTTATGGAACCTCAATACCTAGTCAAAATCCTACGACACGGATGTTAGCAACTCGCACGAAGAGATGACTTTTATAGTCTACTCTGTTTTTTCTATTCAACCTTCCATGCAGTCCATTCAATATGATTATATTGCATTACATCATCTGACTTTTTCACATTTTATGTCTAGAAACGAAACCACATCTTTATACTCTTTTGCACCAGTTGCAATTTCATATTCTATGCGCTTTAGTCCCCTTTGATAATCACTTTCGTCAATCATTGCTAGTTGGGAAACATCGCGGCGCTTATAGTTTTCGTAGAGCTCTTCTATGTTTTTATAGTTTTCGTAATATTCCCGCTTTACACTGATTTTTGAAAAGCCCGCCTTGCCAAGTTCATGACAGAGCAGTTCTTTTGGCCAGAACCTATGCAAATCTTCGCAATAACTTTCCGGGCAGTATTTATACACCCACCAGTCTTTCATGTATTCAGGTTCCACATTCCGGTATTTGAAAATTCCTTTATCGTTGAGCGTAGAAAATATTTTTGTCAATGCAACTTTTTTGTCTTCAAAATGATGAAAGGCAAAATTGCAGACAATAAAATCGCACTTTGTATTTAAGCTAAGATTTTCCGCTGTTGAGTGAATGAATTCTGCATCTAGTTTTTTCTCTTTTGCAAGCTTGAGCATATTCTCAGACGCATCCATACCAATCCATTTTATTTTTTTACTGTTGAATTGACTTTGCTGCCAATAAAGCCAGTTTCCTGTTCCGCAGGCCAAATCCAAGACCGTAACCTCTTCTTTGCGAGAAAGCAACTCTTCAAGATCTTTGTCTAGCGGAAAATCCGTTCGTGATTTGTTTTTATCATAAACCTTTGAAACTTTTGTATAATTTGTTTTTAGCATTTGTTCCTCATTTGTATATAATTTTTTATTTCTCGCTTGCTTTTTCGAGAACTTCTACTGATGTTATGCAAGTGTCCTGATATTTTGTTCCCTTATGCACTTCAAGGATTGTAAGTTTTACATGCTTTACATCTTCAGAAATAATAATCTGGGTAAATTCAACTTCATCCCTGAATTCAAATTCCTTTTTAATGCCTGTGTCTGTTTGGAGAAGGGCTTTTTTGATACGGTTGTTTTCTTTGAAAAGATGCGGTTTTAGTGGATCGACATATCCATTAAGTATGCGAACATCCCGAGGAAACCTGACAGAAGAAGACATATCAAACTCAAATGTTTCACCAATGCCGTCTTCTTTCTTTCCTTCCGCCCACGGCCTTATCTGATTGCTCCATAAATTTACCTGTTTGTAAAGTACCGGCATGGCATAGATTCTGGCGGTATTTTCTGGTGCATAAGAAGTTTTGCCATCTTTTAGGTATGATGAAGCATTGTATGTTTTTATATTATAACCATTGTCGTGTTTGTTAGAAGGGGATGAAAAATATTTCTGAACGGCTTTTTTGTCATCTTTTAGGAATTCAGAATTGTGTTCAAAGAATGAATAGCGGAATAAATTTGGTTCGGACAACCATTCGCTTTTATTTTCACTCACTTTGGCTGTATGGGTATCAATAATGGTAAAATGATGTTCAAGCTTCTTGTTTTTACCAAAAAGCTTTAGATGCTTGTAGCCATATTCGTCAATATACATATCTACATTCTGTGAGTCGTATTTATTTGAGCCAAGCGCAAGAGAAAGGGGTGCATAGCGGCTATCTGTATCTTCTGACACATAGATTTTCTCATAATCATCTATCCAATAGAAATCTTTATTAAAAAGATTTTTTGTCTTTTTTACAGTTTCCGTTTTTTCGTAAATTGAAGAGTTGCCTGAAGGTTGGGAAACATATTCAAAATATTTTCCAAAAAGAGCGGCATCATCTGAATAGGAACAGCGGGCTTTATAGTCTTCAAAATCTTTTGTTTCCCAGTCATCTTCACGTTCACCCTTTGAAGGAGCTCTAGTATTTTCTATCAATGCAGAGATGCAGGTGTCCTGATATTTTGTTCCTTTATAAACATCAAGAATTGTTAGCTTTATTGATTTTGATGGCTTTGAAAGCTCAAGGTAATTGAAGTAAACTTTGTCTTCAAAATTCATAGTGTATTCCAGTTTGTTTGTAAGGTCTTCTACCTTAAGCTTTTTTACGCGGCTGTTTTCCTTAAAGAGTTTCATGTTTTGAATGTCTGCATATCCGTTGAGGATTGAAAAGCCGTAAATCTGATTCTTGAATTCAACAGAAATTGTTTCGTTTATGCCATACCCTTTAGATCCTTCAACCCATGGAATATGAGAATAGTTCCACCAATAAGGGTGACAACGGCAACCAATTTCAAATGCCCTAAAAAGATTGATGGGAGCGTAAACTACATCTTGTCCGTATTGCTCTTCTTTTAAACTGGAAGAGGCGGAAATTGATTTTACATTATAGCTATGGAAAGGAGTACCGTCGCCTGCTGAATCTTCAGAATTGGAATAACGGTCATATTTGTTTTTTCCGTCAGAACGGAAATTAGCAAAAAGCTGCTTGACTCCTTGGCCGTCAATAATAAGTGCCTGGCGTCCGTTAAAAGTGAGCTTTAAAAATCCGTCTTTGTCGTAGGCAAGAAGTTTTCTGTCCAGCTTCATCATTTTCTTTTCATAAGGCAGCATAAAATAAATCTCGCTGTCGTTAAAGAAAAGAAAAGATTCCCCTTCTTCTCCAAGTGTTATCTGGTGTATTGAAGCTGCAAAAACAGAAGCGATTCCAGCTATACAAATTAAAAGTATAGATAAAAATATTTTCTTCATTTTTCCTCCAAGCACCCCATGTAGCGGACGCGTTGTCATAACAACTGGTTGTACCGCA
>DJYC01000002.1 GCA_002448445.1 Treponema sp. UBA6988 | reverse complement strand
GAAAAAGGGCGTAGTCATTTTAGGCGGCCTTCTTGCGCTTGCATTCTGCCTTCCTGCAGTTGCTCAACCAAGTGCAAAGGCTGTAGAGACAATTGTTATCGATAATTTCGATGAACAACAGGATTGGTCATGGGGTGCTAGAGCCAGCCGTTTTGTAGCTGAAGGTTATCCCATCGTAAAAACATTCGAAGCAATGCCGAATTCTTTGCGCGCATACCACAAGGAAGGAGATCCCGAAGGTCTCGTTCTTGGCACAAAGATTGCATTTGACCGCAAGGGTGACAACTGGTTTGAAGTTTTCCCCCAGGATGCAGAAGGCAACCTTCATGAAATTCCTTTCGTAGGAACAGTAACTCAGATGGACTTCTGGGTATGGGGTGCAAACTACAACTACAAGCTTGAAGTTCTCGTCCGCGATGCAGACGGCCGCGTTCATGTGCTTAAGGCAGGAAGCCTCCACTTCCAGGGATGGAGGAACATCGTTCTTAACATTCCTACATGGATCCGCCAGCACTCATATATCCGCTCTGGCCGTCCAGACATGACATTCGTTGGATTCAGAATCCGCACAGATGTAACTGCAGCTGTTGATAACTACGTTATCTTCTTTGACCAGCTCAAGTATACGACAAACACATTGTCTAACATCTACGACGGTTATGAGCTCAAAGATGCATTTGAAAAAGAAGAAGCTGCTAAGGCAAAATAAGAAAGGCGGTGAATTAATATGAAAAAATTACATTTGACAATTCTTGCAGCGGCAGTTCTTTTTGCCGGTGCTGCATTTGCACAGTCCGGCTCAGTAAGTGTTGCCGAACCAGATGCATCTGCTATTGGTAACGACAGTGCACGCCAGGCACTCCGCGAAGTAAGCGTTGACCGCTTTGAGCGCGAAGGTGCATGGAACGTACACATCTCTTCTGACTACGGTGTTATTTCTGGTCGCCTCTTTGACGGTAGCCCTCTTGCAAAAGAGCCGTTGAACGATGCAAACAGCCAGGAAATGACTGATACAAAGGTATTCGGTGTAAAGACTGAATTCTTCCGCCGCGGTGTAAACTCTTTCTTCGTAACAGCTGCCCGCCCAATCGCAATCGAAGGCGTAACAAAGACTGTTTCTGTTTGGGTTTGCGGACGCAACATGGGTCACCAGCTTTGGCTCTTGGTTCAGGACTACTTTGGCCACAACTTTGAAATCTGGATGGGTTCACTCGAATTCAGCGGATGGAAAAAGATTACGGCTGCAATTCCTCCTTCACCAGATTCAGAGCACGGAATTATCCAGCAGAGCGCATACCACGGTGACAAGCCTGGTCTCCGCGTCGTAGGATTCCGCATTGACTGTAACCCGATGGAAGCCCGCGGTTCATACTACGTCTACTTTGATGACCTTCGTGCAGTTACAGACTTGTACGACATGGAAAACAGAGACGAAGACGACATGAGCGACGCTTGGTAATAGCAGGTATACTGCTTCTTAATCTCGCGCTTTTTGTGCGGGATGCAGACCCCTTCTGGGGTACGGACAAGTGCCCGGTTTCATCATAATATATTTATGTGGATGGCCCTGTAGCTTTGCTATGGGGCTGTTTTTTTGTTTGGAGGTTCCTGTGCCTGTCGAAGGACCGCTGGAAGCTCCGCTGTGTGGTTCGACAAGCTCACCAACCGTGGTTCGACAAGCCGCTGGAAGCTCTGCTGCGAAGCACCAACCGTGGTTTGGCGGACTATTTCTTTTTGTAGTAGTTTGTCCTGCCTTTCTTTTCTGTAAACTCTATAAGTTCCAACTTGCATAGCACCCAGACCATAAGGCTTATTTCATTTCTTTTTACGCCGCTTTCCGTAAGCTTTACCGCATTGTAAAGGTCTGTTACGGTAAATTCCTCCTTCAAATTCTTTGGAAGAAGCTCCGTGTAGCTCTTTTTTCCGTGGAAGACGTGCTTTTTTTCTATAGAGTCAAGGTTTTTGCCTGTTTTTATCCAGTCCCTTAGGAAGTGCCGCCTTCCGTTTGCAGACTGAACCTTTTCTTTTGTGGCAGTTCTCTTTTCCGTTACGCTTACTTCAACCACGTGCAGGTAGAAATTCCTCTTTAGAAGAAAGGGGCAGAGGGCGGTAAGTTCCCTAAAGACTGAATATATGTTCTTTTTTACCGGGCTTTTTCTTTTGCGGATTATTTTTCCCTGCCCATCTTCCGTCTGAATGTATTTTTGGGTTACCAGGGGATAGACCACGGTTACCGTGCGCTTTTGCTCAAAAAAATACATTATTTTTGCAGCAAGGTGGGCCAGGCTTCCGGTCTGTATTTCTATAACGTTTCCTTCTTTTGTAAGTATGTCCGCTATGTACTTTCCGGCCTTGGCTTCAGTCTGGCAGCCTTCGTTTTCCAATGAATAGAGGGTCTTTAGCGTCTTGTGAAGGTGCGATTCATTCAGCGTGTTTATCATGGTCTTTTTGCAATGATAAAGGAAATTTGAGTGTTCTTCAATAACGGCTGCAAATATTGCATGGAAATCAGTTTAGCGTTCCGCTCCCAGGCAAAGCCGTCTGAAAACCCGCGGTGTCGCGGAATAGGAAATAAAACTCACTTCGTTCGTTCCGCTCCGTACCCGCAACGAAGTTTCAAGCCATGCGTGTTTTCAGCCGGCTTTGCCTTCCGCTGCACGCTAAACTGATTTCCGGTCGCTTTACATAAGAAAATATTGTGAAAATTAATTTCCTTTCTAATATTGCAATTGTAAAAAGGCTTGTGGTGGTCATAAAGACTGTCCGCTATAAGTACGCTATTTAAAAATATACTATAAATATTAAGTGTAAAAATTGCAGGCGGCAAAAGAAAAATTGTAATATCGGCATTTTTTTTGGTTGACATTAAAAAATTTCGGGATAAAATGTTAGTTAAGTGGGAATTAGTGGGAAAAAGTGGTGAGCAGTGGAAATGGAAATGCTTAGCGGTGACTTTCGCAATACTCTCGACGAAAAGGGCAGGATTAGTTTTCCGGCCAAGTTGCGCAATGTATTGCAGAAGAATGAACTCGTCGTTACGCAGGGCCTTGACCACTGTCTCATGCTTTTTACGACAGAAGAATGGGAAAGCCTGAATTCCAAGATAATGGGTCAGGCTTCAGTGTTTGATCCTCAAAAGCGCAAGATTATGCGGCACTTTATAGCGCCCGCACAGCAAGTCGAATTTGACAAATCAGGCCGACTTTCTATCCCGCAGAGTCTTAGGGATTATGCCTCGCTAAAGAGCGGCGGTGAATGCGCCATCCTTGCAATGGGTAAGTTTATGGAATTGTGGGATTCCGAGACTTATTCAAGGTATAACCTCCAGGCCGAAAGTGAACTGGAAGAAGCTGCTGCTTCTTTTGGCGACATCTTATTATGATGCCGTGCCTCCGCCAATGTGCGGTTTGTGCGGCCTAACCGTATTTTGCTTGTTTTGCGGACTGCCCAAGGCTTTTCCGCTAACATGGGGTGCGGTGCGGGGTTAAAAAAAGTGGAAATTGTCCATACGCCAGTGTTGCTCAATGAATCTCTTGAATACCTTTCTCCTTTGGGCGAAAGCTTTGAAAAAGATGCGTTCATGATTGACTCAACGCTTGGAGAGGGTGGGCATTCGTTCAACTTTCTTTCAAAATATCCCTCACTCAGCATAACAGGCGTGGACGCAGACGCACAGATACAAGGCCGTGCCCGCGAACGCCTGGCCCCTTTTGGGGAAAGGATGTCTTTTTACAACGGCTGGTTCAACGAATTTTACGCTGACTATCCGCTTGAGAGGCATCCCGACCTTATTTTGTTTGATTTAGGTATTAGTGTTTTTCACTATGAACGGAGTGGGAGGGGATTTTCCTTTCGTCATGATGAAAAACTTGATATGCGGCTTAATCCGTCTGCTGGAGAAAGTGCTGAAGATATAGTAAATTCAATGCCGGAAGATCAGCTGGCAAACATGATTTATCTATATTCAGACGAAAAATTCTCCCGTAGAATTGCAGCCGCTATAGTTGAAGAACGTAAAATCGGGAGGATTTCTTCAACAAAAGTCCTGGCAGACCTGATTTATGGCTGTGTTCCGGCTAAATACCGCCACGGAGCCATACATCCGGCTACCAGGACGTTCCAGGCTTTGCGCATTTGCGTAAACAGCGAACTAAAACGGCTTCCGGAGGCGATTCACAACGCATTCAACACTCTCAATGCCGGCGGAAAAATGGGAGTAATCACATTCCACTCGCTGGAAGATAAGATTGTAAAGAATTATTTCCGCAACCTGGCAAAACAGTGCGTTTGTCCTCCGGAAGCTCCTTTTTGTACTTGCGGGGGAAGCCCTTGTGCTGAACTTTTGACACGCAAGCCGGTAGAGCCTAGCGAGGAAGAGGTTAAGGCCAATTCACCGTCAAGAAGCGCTAAGCTGCGTGTGGTTAGAAAAATCCGTGATGCCGGAAAGGAAAGGCTTTACGGGGTGGAGGCTTTGTAATGGGCAGGACGCTGGCGATTGTAAAGATAGTTTTTTTATGCCTTGTGGCCCTTTGCATACCGGGAATGCTCATCCTTGATGCTGTTCAGGCAAGAAAGTATGCAGACTTAAAGCAGCAGGTGCTTGACCTTGAAAAGAAGCAGGCAGACCTGGTTGAGCAGAACAAAAAGCTTATTACGGACATAAGCGTGCTTTCGGGCACGGACAGGATAGAAAAGATAGCCGAAGAGGAGCTTGGCATGAGGCAGGCCCTTTCGGAAGAGATAGTTCGCGTAGAGATGAAGGACGTAAAGAAAAAATGACTGGCACAAATACAAACGGCAAGGAAAGCCTTCTTGCCCTTGAAGACGTAATTTCCGCTGCAGATGGCATCCATCTTCTTGGAGGTGGAGATTTTTGCTTTGCCTCCGTACAGACAGACAGCCGCAGCGTTGTGCAGGGAAGTCTTTTTGTTCCCCTCATTGGCGAAAAGCAGGACGGCCACAAGTACATTCCCCAGGCAGTAGAAAAGGGGGCAAGCGCTGTTCTTATATGCCTTAAGAATTACGAGGCCGACCCTTCATTCTTTACTGAAATTTCTTTAAAGGCTCCAAATGTATATTTTATTGGAGTTCAGAATACACTAACGGCTTTGCAGAAGATAGCAGGGCGTTACGTGGAAAAATTCCCGGACCTTATAAAGATTGGCGTAACAGGTTCATCTGGAAAGACTACCACCAAGGAAATTGCGGCTTCAATATTGAGGCAAAAGTACAACGTAATCACAAACGAAGGAAACCTTAACAGCGAGACCGGGCTTCCCCTTTCCGTATTCAAAATCAGGAAGGAACATACGGCCGGAATCTTTGAGATGGGAATGAACCGCTGGGACGAGATTGGAGAAATTGCGGCGGTCCTAAAGCCCCGCTTTGCAATAGTGACCAACATTGGAACTGCCCATATTGGTATTCTTGGAAGCAGGCAGAGGATTGCCGAGGAAAAGTCAAAGGTTTTCTCCCATTTTAACGGTTTTGGAACAGCCTTTATTCCAAAGAATGATGACTTTGCAGACTTTCTTGCCTCCCAGGTGGACGGAAACGTGGTCTTCTACGGGCCGGATGCCATTCAGGAAGAGGATGATCCCTGCAAGGTGGAATTTGTTCGCGACCTTGGCCTTGGCGGAACGGAGCTTAGCATTGGCGGAAAGAAGGCCGTTCTTGCCCTGCCTGGAAAATACAACTACAGCGATGCCCTTGGTGCCATTGCCCTTGCAAAGCTTCTTGGAATTGGTGCAGAAGGTATTGCGGAAGGAATCAATTCGGTAAAGAGCGTCTTTGGCCGTACCCAGGTGCTTAGGGGAAGCGGAGATTTTTCTGGTCTTACGGTTGTCCAGGACTGCTACAACGCAAATCCTGATTCCATGGAAAAAGCCGTGGAATTCATTTCTTCAATAAAAAATGCTGACGGTGGCAGCGAGAAAGAGCCAAAGGTTCTTGTTCTTGGCGACATGAAGGAGCTTGGGGATGATTCTGCCAAGGAACACGAAAAGACTGGAGCCCAGGCTGCAAAAAGCGGTTCTTCCCTGGTTATTTTTATTGGCAACGAGATGAATGCCGCTTATTCAAAGGCGCTTGAAATAGCAAAAGAGAAAAATCTTGGCGTAAAGATAGAATATTTTGCGGGCAACGAGATGGACGGTGCTGATACCGGCGTAATGGAAAAAGCTGGAAAGGACGTCCTTGACTTTGCCTCTGCCCATGGCGGTAAGGCCGTGGTTCTCGTAAAGGGCAGCCGTGGCATGGAAATGGAGCGGGTTACTTCCGTTTTGACGGGAAATGGAGGCGTGTGAAGCTATGTCTGACTTTAGGTTTTTCCCGGGACGCTCTGGAGAAGTTCAGAAAAAGAGTGACGCAGTTTTTATAGTTTCCGTGCTTTTGCTCTGGGGACTGGGCGTGTTCACTCTTTTTGTGTCAACTCCTGACACTGCCGAGCGCCTTTTTAACAAAAAGTATTATTTTGTGGTAAGGCAGCTTGCCTGGTCTGTGTTTGGTTTTGCCAGCATGGCTTTGTTTGCCGTAGTGCCGCTAAGGTTCCTAAGAAAACACCTGGGCATATTTGTAACCGCCATTTTTATCCTCTGCCTTTTTGCACTGGTTCCTTTTTTTGGCTACCAGAGGAACGGAGCTTCCCGCTGGATACGCATTCCCTATCTTGGAAGGTTCCAGCCTTCTGAATTTGCAAAGTTTGCAGTTGTGCTCTATCTTGCAAATCTTTTTAACCGCTATCTTGGACAGAGCGACGTTGAGCAGAAGAATTTCCTTTATCCGCTAGTAGGCCTTTTTGCCTTTGTGATAGTGATATTCCTCCAGAGGGACTTTTCCACCGGACTTTTTGTCTTTATGGTTGGATGCCTTATGTTCTTTGTTAGCGGTGCAAGAATGACTTGGTTTGGCCCGCTTGTTCTGCTTGCAATTCCAGCCACAATTCTTATGATTGTAATAGAGCCCTACCGCCTTATGAGAATCATCTCCTTCCTAAAGCCGGACGAGTACATGATGAATGAGGGCTACCAGCAGTTTGCGTCTGAGAGAGCAATAATTTCCGGCGGAATGTGGGGGGCAGGGCTGGGAACAGGCCTTGTGAACGTTAGCCGCATTCCCGAAGTGCAGTCTGACTACGTCTTTGCAGGCTGGGCAGCTGCCATGGGGTTTGTGGGTGTTTTTGCCTACATTGCCCTGCTTGTCTTCTTTGCATGGAGGGGATTTTACATTGCCCTTAATTGTCCCAACCGCTTTGCAAGCTACGGGGCATTCGGCTGCACTGCAATGATAGTGCTTCAGTCGCTCATAAACGTGGCGGTTGTCTGCGGGGCACTTCCAACAACGGGAATTCCCCAGCCCTTCTTTTCGTCTGGAGGTTCGTCCCTTGTGGTTACGCTCTGCATGTGCGGCTTCATCCTTAATGCCTCCCACTGCGACGACACCAGCGATGAAGAGTCTGACCTTGAGGCCTACAAAAAGAGTTCAATGAAAAAAGATAATACAAGATTTGAAAGTTTTAACGGAGTGGAAGTAACAAGTTATGAGTAGAGTGAGAGAGGGAAGGGACAGCGTCTATACAGAGGCATTGTTTACAGGATCTTATTTTAACAACAGCGGTTCTTTTAGTGTGCATAAGAAAGAATCCGCAAAAGAAAGTGTTATGGCGGACAAGAAAGTTAAGGTTTTAAAAATCATCGTGTTTATCCTTTGCATACTTCTACTTATAGAAGCAGTGCTTTATACTTTTGTAATACCGTCTCTTGTTCCCGCAAAGATTTCTTTTTCAGGCTTCAAGAACATAAGCGAGGATGCTGCCAGGGAAAAAATCCAGCAGATAAACACGCTTACCTGGATGCAGTTTGACACCAACAAGGCCGTTAACGTACTCAGCTCTATAAGCGGGATAGAAAAAGTTTCCGTCTACAAGCACTTCCCCGACCGCGTTGACATCCGCATAATCGAGCGTGAGGCTGTTGCAAAGACAATCGTAGAGACCGCAGACGGATGCAAGTCCGTTCAAATTGACAAAAACGGAGTATTATTTTATTCTAATGCAAGGTATATTGCGAAAGACAGCAACATCCCCCTTATTACGGGGCTGCCCCTGGAGAATCTTTCGGAAGGTTCCCGCCTTCCCTCAAAATACCGTTCGCTGATGGAGCAGATTGACTACATCCGCAGCCTTCCGCAGAAGTATTTTGCAGCGGTTTCAGAGATTCAGGTGGTGACAAAGGAATACGGCAACTATGAACTTGTGCTTTATCCCGTCCATACCCACATAAGGGTGCTTACGGACCGCGTCTTGAACGAAGATTCGCTAAAGTATATGATGGTTGCGTTGGATGTTGTAAATTCGCTTGAGCCGAATGCGGGGGAAATTGACTTGAGGTACGGTTCTGTTTCTTACCGCACAAGGAGCATTGGAGGCTGATTTGAGCGGCATAATCGTCGGGCTTGACATAGGTTCCGCATTTATAAGGGTAGCCATAGGCGAGCTGGACTTGGACAACAACATAAAAATCATAGGAGCCTCAAAAACACCGTCCAAGGGCGTGAACAACGGAGTCATAATCAATTCGGGAGCAGTTGAAGCCTGCATAAAGGAAGCCCTGGAAAGCGCAGAGCAGATGGCTGGCGTTGACGTTGCCTATGTTTACGTTTCAATAGGCGGTTCCCAGGTTTCCACCCTAAATTCAAGCGGACAGGTCGGAATAGACGCATCATCATCCCCCAGCAGGAAAAACAGGATAACCGATGTTAGCGAAGATGCAAAAAAGCGGGCCATTGCTGCGGCGGAGGCAATATACGTTCCCTATGAAAAAAGGATAATCCACACTATTCCCCGGGAATGGATTGTGGATGGAATTTCATATAAAAATGGGCAGGTCAAGGACCTTATAGGTACAGAAGGCGTTAGGCTGGAAGTTAAGGTTCATATTGTAATGGCTACGATTACCGCCCTAAAAAAAATCGACGACACAATCATGCACCTTGGTTACCAGAGAAGCGGGCGCACACTAAAGACTCTTGCTGCTGCTGTTGCAACCTTGCCGAGGGAAGATATGGAGCTTGGTTCCATACTCATTGATCTTGGAGCCGGCACAACCGATGTCATGGTGATATATGACAGTGCCCCTGTCTACACCATGTCTCTTCCCGTTGGCGGCTGGTACGTTACGAATGACATTGCCCAGGTAAAGGGTATACCTTTTGACGTTGCCGAAGACATAAAGATAAAGTACGGCTGCTGCTGGATAGACGAAAGCGAGGAGGATGAAACCGTTACCATCCCGGGTGTCGGTTCAAGGCCGCCGGAGGAGACTTCCCGCTTTGAGCTCTGCCAGATTATCCAGTCCCGCATGGACGAGATATTTGCCATGATAAAGGACAGCGTGAGGAAGCATTCCGGGCTTACAAGCCTGAACGGCAGCATTGTACTTACCGGCGGCGGTGCGCTGATGTACGGAATTGTGGAACTTGCACAGAGCGCTTGGCACACGACTGCGGTGCGAAAGGGTGAGGCTCCCAATCTGGGGGACCTTGACTGCGGGCCGCTTGGAAGAAATGTCTACCGTCAGCCTGATTTTGCGACGGCTGTAGGTCTTGTCCTTGCCAACAAAGGTGGGGCCGTGGCGGAGAAGCCTTCAAAGAAGGGAAGCCCTAGGCGCGAGGACAAAAGTGATGTTTTGGGTGGCCTAAAAAACGGTGTAAAGGAATTTTGGAAAAAAATATTCTAGGCCGCCTTTAAATGCTTGCGGAATTTGCAGAATTCTGCTAAGTTGTTTTAAGACGATTTAGATAGTTATAGAGTCTGTCCGCACGGGATGGGGATTTTAGTGCGGCGGATGACTGCAGGACTGAAAGGTTTTGCATTTAAAAATGGGTCGGGAGGAAATATGATTGAATTGTCTGTGGTGAACGATGAGAGTTCCACACTAAAAGCGCCAAGTCCAACTGTTATAAAGATTATCGGCTGCGGCGGAGGCGGCTCAAGTGCCGTTAACCGCATGATAGAAGCCGGGGTCAGCGACGTTGAATTCATTGTACTAAATACTGATGTCCAGGCCCTGAATGTTTCAAAGGCCCAGAAGCGTCTTGCAATAGGGCAGGAGCTTACAGGAGGCCTGGGAGCCGGCGGAGAGCCTTCCGTTGGTGAAGATGCTGCAAGGGAAGATGCCGAGATGATTACGAATGTCGTAAAAGGCACAAACATGGTAATCATTACGGCAGGAATGGGTGGCGGTACAGGAACAGGTTCTGCCCCGGTCGTTGCGTCCCTTGCCCGCCAGCAGGGTGCCCTTACAATTGCCGTTGTTACCACTCCGTTTGAATTTGAGCGTTCAAAAAGAATGAAGAATGCCCAAGAGGGCCTTAAAAAGCTGCGTGAGAACGTGGACAGCCTCATAGTAATTCCCAATGAGCAGATAATGAAAATCGTTGACAAAAAGGTGAACTTCCTCCAGGCCTTCCGTTTGGCAGACGACGTTCTTTGCCAGGGCGTGCAGGGAATCTCCGAAATAATCACCAAGCCTGGAATAATCAACATTGACTTTGCGGACTTGCGCACCGTACTCAGAAACCAGGGAGAGGCAATCCTTGGCGTTGGCGTTGGCGAGGGCGAAAACCGTGCTGTCGATGCGGCACAGAGGGCAATAAGCAACCCCATGCTTGCAGACAGGCACATAGACGGGGCAAGCAACATTCTTGTGAACATTGTAGGTCCGGAAAACCTTTCCATGATGGAAGTTGATGAGATTGTTGAAAACATCAGCGCTTCAGCGGACAAGGACTGCAACCTAATCTGGGGACAGAGACTGGATCCCGATCTTGGCGAAAAGGTTTCTGTAACCGTAATTGCCACCGGCTTTGAAAAGGGCGGCAGGGATTCCTCATCTGGCGAGAGGGCGGCAGAGAATTCAAACGTCATCGACTACGGGACATTCGAGCGCATGATGGCAGGCAAGGCACCCATCAATTTGAATGCAGACGATGAGGAAGAAGAGAAAGAAGCCGAGGAAAAGGTTGAGATGACTGTTAAGCACGAAAGCGTTGGTCTTGGTCTTTTTAGCAGCATAGAAAAGAATTCCGAAGAAGCATCCCCTGCGGCAAAACCCTCGGAAAAAGAGGCCGCACCAAATTCCAGCCTTAGCGAAAAGCTTCGCCGTGCAGTTGAGCATGACCGCTCCGGCATAGAGCCACCTCCAAGCTTTAACAAAAGGAGCGAGGACCTTAAACAGCCGTCCGTATGGAGGAATTTGCGGGGACTTTCCAAGTCTATTGACTTGACGGACAACTAAAAGAATTATTATGGAAGAAAAGGGGATTTCCAGGGAAAGCTCTGCCCTGCTGAATGAATTCTATACGGATTTGATTCTTGTGGAGCGCCATGCAAAGCTTACTGCGGAAACCTATCTGCTAAGCTGCCAGGAATTCATTAAGTGGGCGGAAGAAAAGAACTATCCCCTGAATGAATTTGACGTAAAAAAGCTCTTTTTCTTTCTTGTAAGCAGGAGGGAAAATTCCTGCTCGGAACTTACTATTGCAAAGGACATTTCTGCGCTAAGGGCATTCGGTGCCTTTTTAAGGAGGCGCATGATTTGGAGCGAGAACTTTGCGCTGGAACTGGACAAGCCAAAAACTGCCCGTGCCCTGCCATCCGTCCTTTCTGTAGAGCAGGTAGATGCCCTTCTTGCTTCCATAGACACAAAAAAGCCAGTTGGGGTGCGTGACCGTGCCCTTTACGAGCTAATATACAGCTGCGGTCTTCGCATAAGCGAGGCTTCTTCCCTTCTTGTTGCAAACGTGCATTTTGAGGAAGGGATAATAATTGTCCGCGGCAAGGGCGACAAGGAAAGAATTGTGCCCTTTGGGGCTGCCGCCAAGGAATGGCTTTTAAAATGGCTTTACGAAGCAAGGCCCCAGCTTGTTGGGAATGCCCAGGTTGCGGAGGTCTTTGTAAATTCTCGGGGAAAGCCGCTTTCCCGCAAGGGTATATGGAAGAATTTTCAGGCCATGGAGGCAAAGAGCGGGGTAACTGCAAAAGTGCACACTTTAAGGCATTCATTTGCAACCCATCTTTTGGCTGGCGGGGCAGATTTGCGTTCTGTCCAGGAGCTTTTGGGGCATTCGGATCTTGCGACTACGCAGATTTACACCCATGTGGACGACGGTCAGCTTAGGGATTACCATGCCGGTTATTTTCCCGGGCACGGGAAGGAAAAATAGGTCTGGAAAAAGGGGATGAACCAGCCTACGCCGCCGTGGAGGGGCCCGCGCAAGCGGGTTGCGGAGCAATGGAGCGGGTAGGGTCCCGCGGAACCCCGCAAGGGCGGTGGCGCAAAGGTTCGTCCGGTCGGATTAGAGCTGCAATTGAATGGTAGAGCGGTTAAAGGTACCGTCCAAGAGACTAGCTCCAAAAAAAATGAAATTTAGATATAGGCGCTTTTATGTCGATAAAAAAGAAACCGTTGGAGGAAAAAATGAAATTTTCATTAGTGTCAAAGATAGCAGTTTTGGGAATGGCATCAGTTTTTTTTGCATCCTGTTCACCTTCATACAATTCAATTAAAAGAATGCAGAAGATGGAGGAAGGGGTTGCCCATCCCAATACAAAAGAAGAGCTTAAGGAAGCCCTTAGCAAGTACGAAAGGCGTGCCCTTGACCTTGTTACTACAGAAGCCCAGGAAGGTATTTGGTACAAGATGCTTGGAACCCGCTACCTTGACGAAAAGATGTACGGACAGGCCATGGAGTCTTTTAAGAAGGCCCTTACTTTCTATCCCGACAACGCAAACCTTTACTATTATATTGCAGTTTGTGCCGTTTATGTTGCCCACGGACAGGCATTTGACCTTGCAAATGTTGCCGGCACGATTGATTCAGAGAAAAAAGAGGAATACCTTCGCATGAGCGAGGCTGCATACACCCAGGCTTTGAACATAAACCCGGACTATTACCGCGCTTTGTACGGAATTGGCGTTCTTTACACTTTTGAGCTTACGGAAGACAGTGCCAAGGCCATTCCCTACATGGAGCGCTTTCTCCAGACCCAGACCAAGGACACCAACGGAATGTTCGTTCTTGCAAGGGCCTACTACCTTAACGCTGAATACGACAAGGCTATTGCCCTTTACGACAAGATTATAGAGCTTGCACCAAGCAAAGAGAAGGTTGCTGACGCGCAGAACAACAAAAAGATTGTGCTTGACGCTCAGTATGCAAATAATTAACTTTAATAGGTGGATGTTTTAAATCTTGCAATAGCTTCTATTGATTTCCTTACGCTAAGGGAAAAGATTCTTTTAAGAAAGAATATTGACACGTTGGAGCACCTTGCGATAATGTCTATAGAAGAGCTTTCTTCTATAATAGGCAGGGCTGTCCGCTCTGAATGGAAGGGAAAGTGGATTGCGGCACTTGCTGAGCGTAGTCTTAAAATAATGGATGCGCTTGGAATTGCTTGCCTTGTCTATGGGGAAAAGGACTATCCGCCGCTTTTGGCAGAAACTTTTGACCCTCCCTACATTTTGTTTTACCGCGGAAACTTGGCCGTATTAAAAGAACGCTGCCTTTCCGTTGTGGGAACAAGGCGCGTTTGCCGTGAAAGTGCAGAGGCTGCATTTGAATTTGCAAGGCAGGCTTGCGCGTCGGGCTGGACTGTGGTAAGCGGTCTTGCGGACGGAATTGATTCCTTTGCCCACAGGGGTGCAGTTTCGCTTCTGGAGGAAGGTAAGCTTGGACTTGCCCCTACTGTTGCGGTGCTTCCCTGCGGAATAGACACTATAGTTCCGGGTGCAAATAAAAGGCTTGCGGCTTCCATCCTAAAGGGTGGCGGTTGCATTGTAAGCGAATACGCTCCCGGAGTTCCTGCGGAGAAGTGGCGCTTTGTGCAGAGGAACAGGATAATTGCGGCCCTTTGCCAAGGAACGCTTGTTGTGCAGGCTCCACCCAACAGCGGTGCCCTGATTACAGCAGACTTTGCCCTTGACTACGGACGCGAGCTTGTCTTCCACAAAAGCTGCTTTTGCCCGGAAGCGGTGCGCATAAGTGAGGCTGCAAAGAAATCCCTGCTTAGCCGTGGGGGAGGGGCTTTTTCTGCAAAGGCTGCCAGAACATGTGAGTCTTATGTAGAAGACGGAGCTTGCGTGGTTCAGAATTTTGAAGAATTCGTAAAGGTCTTGGGGTCAGAACCCGGATCTCATACTATAAAAAAAGAACAGCTTGAACTTTTTTAGCAAGGGCTGGTTTTGAGGTGTACAAATGGCTGTGAAAGCTGCTAAGAAAAAGTCAAAGAAAACGCTTGTCATAGTGGAGTCTCCCGCTAAGGCAAAGACCATAGAGCATTACCTTGGGCCGTCCTATACGGTAAAGGCTTCGATGGGGCATTTGATTGACCTGCCAAAAAGCCGCCTTGCAATAGACATAGCAAACGATTTCCAGCCCGAATACATAACGGTGCGCGGAAGGGCAAAGCTCCTAAAGGAACTGCAGAAAGACGCAAAGAATTCCGACGAAGTTCTCCTTGCATCTGATAACGACCGCGAAGGGGAAGCAATAGCCTGGCACCTTTACAATTCGCTTGCGGAAAAAACTTCCGCTCCAATCAAGCGCATAGTCTTTAACGAAATTACGCCTGTTGCCATAAAGGAAGCCGTAAAGCATCCCGGCACAATCGACGAGGCAAAGGTTAACGCCCAAAAGGCCCGCCGCGTGCTTGACCGCCTTGTTGGCTACAACCTAAGCCCGCTTCTTTGGAAAAAGGTAAAGAACGGACTAAGTGCAGGACGCGTTCAGTCTGTAGCCCTCCGCCTTATCTGCGACCGCGAAGAAGAAGTTTCAAATTTCATCCCGGAAGAATACTGGACCCTTGACGCAGACTTCTTAAAGGGTAAGACAAAATTTACAGCCCAGCTTGTTCAGTACAAGGGTTCAAAGCCGGAGCTTAAGAGCGAAAAAGAAGTTCAGAGCATAATAAGCGTAATCCAGAACAGCGACTGCCTTGTTACCGACATAAAGGAAAGCGAAAAGACCGTTAGGCCAAAGGCTCCATTTACCACAAGCAAAATGCAGCAGGCAGCGGCAAACCGCCTGGGCTTTACTTCTAGAAAGACAATGCAGGTTGCCCAGCAGCTTTACGAAGGCATTCAGATTGGCTCAACCCGCGTTGGTCTTATTACCTACATGCGTACCGACTCTGTCCGCATTTCTCAGACAGCAATTGACGACGTTCGAGACTGGATTGGAAAGAATTTCCCCGCAGAACTGCCGCCAGAAAAAATTGAATACTCGGTAGGAAAGGGTGCCCAGGATGCCCACGAAGCAATCCGCCCCACCTACGTAAAATATACGCCGGAAAGTGTAAAGGAATACCTTACCCACGACCAGCTGCGCCTTTATTCAATCATCTGGGAACGCTTTGTCTCAAGCCAGATGAACAACGCAAAGTCCAAGACAACAAGCGTGGACATTACGGCCGGTGATGCACTCTTCCGCGTAAGTGCAAGCCGCCTTAGCGAAAAGGGCTTCTACAACGTAATAAAGACCCTTTCATCAAAAGAAGAGGTAACAGGAAACCTTCCTTCCCTAAAAGTGGGCGAAAAACTTGCCACGCAAAAATTCTACCCTGAGCAGCACTTTACCCAGGGGCCTGCCCGCTACACGGACGCTTCTATCGTAAAAACCCTGGAAGAAAAGGGGATAGGCCGCCCTTCAACATACGCGCCTATCATCTCCGTACTCCTTGACCGCTATTACGTAACCCGCATAAACAAGCAGCTTGTTCCAACCCAGCTTGGAAAAATCATCTGCCGCATACTGGTTGAATCTTTCCCGGAAGTTATAAACGAAAAATTCACTTCGGACGTAGAAAACGACTTGGACAAGGTAGAGCAGAATACCTTGGTCTGGAACAACATGATTGGTGGCTTTTTCCAGCCCTTCAAAAACCGCGTTGACCAGGTTATGGAAAGCCAGGAAAGCCTAAAGGGTTCCTTGGACGAAACAACCGACCGCATCTGCGAAAAGTGCGGAAAGCCCATGGTAAAAAAACTTGGCCGCTTCGGCTACTTCCTCGCATGTTCAGGCTTCCCCGAATGTCACAACACAAAAAGCATACCGCTTGCAAAATGCCCAATGCCGGGCTGCACCGGGGACATAGTTGCAAGAAAGACAAAGGGTCGCGGAAAAGAATTCTACGGCTGCACAAATTACCCCAAGTGCGGCTTCATCACGCATTTTAAGCCCATCGATGTTTACTGCCCTAAGTGCAAGTGGCCGCTGGTAGAAAAGTTCGACAAAAAGAACGGAAGCTACAAGAGCTGCATCAACCCAGAATGCGATTACCTGCACTCGCCGGATGAAGCAGTTGCCGCAGAAGCCGCCGGTGAATTTGCCCGCGCCAACGAAGAAGACAAAAAGCTGGGCCGTTAGCCAAACGGATAATGCCTAAC
The DNA here is from genome assembly GCA_002448445.1 of Treponema sp. UBA6988. Lineage (GTDB taxonomy): Bacteria > Spirochaetota > Spirochaetia > Treponematales > Treponemataceae > Treponema_D. Next base: position 4,208 of record DJYC01000002.1, on the reverse strand, counting down.
CGCCATGTAGCCCCGTCATACAGAATTTGTCATGCTGAACTGTCATGCAGCCCAGTCATGCCAAACAGTCATGCCAAACAGTCATGCAAACCCGTCATGCTGAACTCGTTTCAGCATCTATGAATGTTACCTATTTGCTGGCAGTTAATCCTTGTTAGGCATACAATTTTTTGTAAATATTTTTATCTCTTTCTTGCGGCACTTTTGTTTTTTTACAAATGCTTGGTAAAAGAACATCTTACCATTTTTTTGTGGGCTTTCCGGGGTTCCGGCTTTCGCCTCCATTGCCTTGCGGCAACGCTACGCGCCCCTCCAATCCCTGCCGCACTTTTTTATGCAAAGATTCTTCCCTATTATTATAGTTCACAGACATGCTGTATAAGCTCAAGCGGTGTAAGAGCATAGTCGCATGGTGCAAGGCGCGATGCAAGTGCGTGGGCAAGAGATGCGTTTATTGCGCTTTCTTTTGCGCTCCAGCCCTGTGCCAAAAGTGAAGCCACAAGTCCAGAAAGAACGTCTCCGCTTCCACCCTTTGCAAGGGCATTGCTTCCGTGTGGATTGGCGTAAACGCATACCCTTCCGTTTTCCGTAAGCGCAATAAGAACAACAGCTCCTTTTAGCAAAAGAACTGCCCCGGGAAAGCAAGCGCAGAATTTTTTTGCAAGCTCAAAGGCATTTGCACAAACTTCCCCAGTTGAATATTTCCCAAGACCGCAGTTTTCAAGCAGCACCGAAAATTCCTTGGGATGCGGGGTAAGAACTAGGCTGGCATTTTTTCCGCAAGCAGTCCTTTTTTTTAGAAAGGCCTTTATCCTTGGCGAATAAAAAATGTCCGCATCAAGCAGGCAGGGAATATCCTCATTTTTTTCAAGAAAGTCAAGGTAAGCCGCACTGTCTTCATCCTTCCTGCCAAGCCCCATTCCAAGCCCAACGGCACTTGTGTTTGCAGGAAATTCATCGCCTGCCATAAGCTCGCATGGAATGTTTTTTTTGTCCGCATTTTTTGCCGCATCCTTTGCCACAAGCGTAACAAGCCCTGAACCAAAACGCAGAGCCGCATTTGCTGCAATAAGGGCAGCCCCTGTTTTTTCGCCTGCAACAATAGCCGTGTGCCCAAAAGTCCCCTTGTTTACGTTCTGCCTTTTCCTGTGGGGAAGGGTAAGATCGCTTTCTTCAAGAAGCATTGCAGAAGCTTCCGCCCCTTTTTCAAAGAGGCTTCTTGATACGCCAAGGCCTGCTACTACAATTTTTCCGCAAGCATCCTTTGCCGTGCTGCTAAAAAGGGCAAGCTTTAAGGCCCCCATCGTAACCGTAGTGTCCGCCATAAAAAAATCTTCCGCCGCATTTCCGTAAGAGTCAAGGCCGGACGGTATGTCGCAGGCAATCTTCTTGCATTCAAGTGCATTCAGCTTTTTCATCAGGCATTTTATTTTATCCGCAAACTCACCGTGAAAGCCGCTTCCAAACACACAGTCTACCACGCAGCCAAAGCCATTGCCATTTTCATTCAGAAAATTTTCCGCATCCATTGCGTTAACAACATTCACCCCGCATTTAAGCGCCCGCTCCTTTTGCAAAAGACAGGCTTCGCTCTTTGCCTCCAGGGCTTCAAGAACCGTAAGCTTTTTACCAGAAGCGCAAATCCTCCGCGCAAGAGCCCAGCCGTCACCGCCGTTGTTTCCGCTCCCCGTAGCGATAAGGACATTTTCTTCTGCAGCCACTTCCTTTTCCAAAGCCATGGCCGCGTTTTCCATCATTATATCTTCCGTAAGGCCAAAAGCATCCCTTGCCGCCTTGTCCAGTATCCTTGAATCAAAAAAAATCTTCTGCATAAAATGATTATAAAAAATCCCCCGTCAAATTTCAATTCTGCTAAGCATTCTCTGGGCGTCCCTAGAAGATTCTCTGGGCGTTCCCCCGCATGCGCGGGGTCAGGCTTTCCGGGGTCGCTTGAAACTTCGTTGCGAGAACCGGCCTTCGCCTCCATTGCTCCACTCCGTTCCGCAACCCGCCTGCGGCGGGCCCCTCCAATCCTTAACGCGGCCGCACAAGAAAAAATATAGCCTTTATTCAGCGTTTCCTTAGATTTTAATCATCCATATTGCAAATCTGGCTGGTAGGAGGAATAAAATTGAGTTCAAAAGTAAAGAATTCGTTAATCCTGATTGCGGCGTTCGTTCTGTTTTTTGCCATCAACGCATGCGGCATTGAAATTATACAAGGTTTTTAAGGGCTTTAAAAATTACGGATTGCAAGCAGCCCGGCTTAGTATGCAGGCCTCGGTAAAAAAATCAGTGAGAAAACTCACTGAAATTCAGTGGGAAAAACTCACTGGAATTGTTTTCTTATACATGTATATAATGTGTCTAACATTCCCGCAGGGGAGTTCAAAAAAAATATTAAGCCTGAGGGCTTAACAAAGGAGTTTCATTATGAAAAGAATTTTCCAGGTATTGGCAATGCTTATGGTTTTTGGCCTGTGCTTTGTAGCATGTAGCAGCGGTGGCGGCAGCAGTGACGAGGATGCGGTTGGAGGCAGCAGTGGTTCATCTTCCAGGGGAGCCTTAATCATGGAGCTAATTCATCTATATGATGATGATAATAATGAAATAACAGGAACTCAAAAAAATGCAGTTGCAGCACAAATTGGTGCTGTAGAAATGATAGTACATTCAAGTTCAGACAATGAGTATCGCATCCAGACTATTACAGGTTCCAATTTCTTGCCTGAAGACGATTTTGAGGCAGCTATGGAACAAGCTGGATATTGGGTATTGCAAAAAGGCGGCTATAATCTTACCTTCGGTAATGCTGATTACCTGTATCATTATTATAAAGAATACTGATTCATTCATCTTCTAGTAAAACAGTTTCAATAAGTATTTGAACTCCCCATTACTATATCAGTGATGGGGGCAACAAAGGAGTTTCATTATGAAAAAAGTATTTCAGCTATTGGCAATGCTGCTGGTTTTAGCCTTGTGTGTAGTATCATGCAGCAGTGGCAGTAGTAGTGATGATGACGATAATGATAATACTGGTGGTACTTATGCTCCATTTGCCGGAACTATGTGGGCTTTCATGGAATCAATTTTGACTTTCGGCGACAATGGAAATGGTACTATAACATCTGGAATTCCTGAAGAAGTAGACTCATTCACTTATACAGTACGGGGTAATGTAGCTTACATAACTTTAGTAGACCATGAAAGCGGTGAGGTGGAGCATGGCACATTCACTCTTTCTAGTGCAAATGCTACAACAGGTGTCTTAGATAATCCTGATCCTGTATGGGGACATTTGATCTATACAAAACTGTAAAGGAGTATTTTATGAAAATTGCAGGCTTTGGAAAAGTTGCCGCTGCACTTGCGGTGGTGCTTGTAAGCGTGGCCTTGCTTTCTTGCGGCAAAGGCAAAAAGGCAGACAAGACAAAGGTTTCTGCTCAGGAGACAAAGGACGGCGAAAAGGAAGAGGTTGTTGAAATTCAGATTGTGGACACAAAAGACGCAAATGCCGCTTCTGACTTTATCTATGAAACAACCGTTGACGGTTCTGCTGTTGTTATCCAGAAATATATTGGCTCCCGCGGAAACGTTATTGTTCCAGAAGAAATTGAAGGCTACAAGGTAACAACAATCGGCGAGTCTTCATTTGCAAAAAGCAAGAAAATTGCATCAGTTGTGCTTCCTTCCTCCGTTACTACAATAAGGGCTTATGCATTCAGTGACTCTTCCCTTAAAGAAATAACTCTGCCTCCATCCGTTACTACAATAGAAGCAAGTGCTTTTAAAGATTCATCACTTGCAAAACTTAATCTGCCTCAGGGGATTACAAGCATTTCCAAAAGCTGCTTTAGCGGAACAAAGCTTACAAGCGTTGAACTTCATGAAGGCATTGTTTCTGTTGGCGACTATGCATTTTCTTCTTGCGACATCACAAACTTCAATATTCCCGCAAGCCTAAAAAATGTAGGCTACCATGCATTTGCAGGCAACCCGCTCAAGGACGTTGAAATTGCAAGCCGCGATACACCTGTGGTATACGGTAACGGTGCATTTTCATCTTGCAACTCTTGGGGAACCATGACAGTTGCCCTCCGCAAAAAGCTGAACGAATCTGGCTACAAGGGCAATTATTACGAAAAAGATATTTCTTGCTGCAAGAATGCCAAATAATAGGGTAAACTTCGAGTTTTATATTTGCAG
>DJYC01000009.1 GCA_002448445.1 Treponema sp. UBA6988 | reverse complement strand
AAAACTGGGACGGCTGGATTCGAACCAGCGGAATGACGGCACCAAAAGCCGTTGTCTTACCACTTGACGACGTCCCAAAATATACTAAGATGCAGATTAGTCATTTGCATCACTAGAATCCGTTTCTACATGGCCAGCTTCGTATTCGCCCAGAATCTTTTCCTGGAGCTCATTGCGAAAATCAGGGTTAATAGGATGGGCAACATCCTTGTATTCCCCGTTAGCCGTCTTTCTGCTTGGCATGGCTATGAACATTCCTGTCTTGCCTTCAATAATCTTGATGTTGTGAACGACAAAGCAGTTGTCAAACGTAATTGTTACATAGCCCTTAAGCTTTCCCTCACCTTCTACCTTGCGGATCTTTATTTCGGTCACCTGCATAGTTTTTTTATCCTCCTGTAATCACGCTAAACCAGCGCTGCATGCCAGTTTTCGGACAGTATTTGAAACGCAGCCTGCGCTTTTTCAACCTCTTTAAATATTCCGAATACTGACGATCCAGAACCGGACATATCGACAAAATCTGCACCGCACTGCCTTAAGGCCTGCAATGCAAGGGATATTTCGCCAAAATGAGCGGTTACAGGAGCTGTAAAATCATTCTGAAAAAACCACTTCCGTACCGGTTTATTAAATTCTTCTACAAAAGAACGTATGTCACCGTCTGCATCATCTGCTGCAAAACCTTCTTTCTGATGGCGCTCATCAATCCATGCGTAAGCATCCTTTGTAGAAACGCTGACACCAGGAAAAAGAAGCAGGATGTGCAAATCCTTACGTCCTTCAATTTGAGTTACCCTATCACCTCTTCCTTGGACGACGGCTGTAAAATTTTCACAACCGCTGTACAAAGCCTTTGTAAAGAAAAAAACGTCGCTGCCTACCTGAGATGAAATTTCATCTAGAGAGGTTTCGGTTAAATGCGTGTCAAACAAAATGTCCAGAGATTGAATAAAAGAAGAAGCATCACTTGAGCCGCCCCCCAATCCACCGCCGGCAGGAATGTGCTTTACCAATTTTACGCACACACCCTGACAAACACCAGTCAGCACGCAGAAAGCTTTGTATGCCTTGGTAAAAGTGTTTTCTTCTGGCAAAGCAAAATTATCACACTCCACGATACAGGAATTATTTTGCCCGGAGAGACTAACCGTAAGCTCGTCGCGAAGGTTAATGACGGTAAAAATACTTTTTATATCGTGATAACAGTCTTGTCGCTTTGGGAATACCTTTAGGCCGATGTTTATCTTGGCCGGAGCAAAAACCGTTATACCCTTGCACATACTCCACCATTATATGCATTTGACAAAGCAATGTCAATCGTATAAAGGTAATTTTGCAAGCATTTCTAAAAAATTACAATATTTTGCATTATTTTGCAAAAACCGATTGACAAAAGGCCAAGTAAAATTTACATTCTACTTGAGGGTCCGGTCACCCAAAAGAAGCATTCATGCTAAAGGTCCGGCTCAAAAAACAAGGAGTTAATTCATGCTCGAAGACGATTTTCTTGACTTTGCTATGGCTGCAGGTTTTGATGAAGATTATGACGACAACTTCCAGTCTGACGATGATTACGACGACGATGATTTTGACGATGACTTTGAGGATGAAGACGGTTCATTCGAGGACGATTTGGACGAAGAGGATGATGACTACGATGAACCCTTTGATGACCAGGAAGCTGAAGACGGCTACGACAACCGCCGCCGCGGCTTTGACGACGACCTCTACAACGACGATGAAGAAATAGAAGAAGACAGTGATCCTGCCGACTTGGATTTCTAAGATAAATTAAATTCTACTGCGCTTTTGGGTGGTTTTTGTCTTTACCGCAAAATCTGCCTGGAATGGTGCTTTTATTCTACCTGCCACTTGAACACAGGCTGTTCCGCTTTGTATTTTGCCTTTTGCGGAAGGTTAGCCTGCAAAACAATCTTGAGATAAATACTGCTGATTAAGCTTACTTGAAACAGAGCCTAGCCCCGATTGGAAGGGCGGCAGGGTTGCTTGCAACCCGTTGCCGTTGCCAGAGGCAATGGAGCCGTAGGCGGAACCCTGCAAAGCGGGGAAAACAATGAGGCTGGCCGGCTCCGAAGGGCCGGACACAGTAAAAAAAGCAGTATGCTCCAGATGAGAAAAAAGCTATTTTAGAATCTTTCCTGCGTGCCAGAGTTTTTCCAGGTCGTAGAAGGCGCGCGCATCGGCAGACATAAGATGAACCACCACGGAGCCAAGGTCTATTAGGTTCCAGTCGTCGCCCTGGGGAGTCTTGCGGGCGGTGGGGTGGATTTCCATGCCGTTTTCTGCGATGTAGTCCTTGACCTGCCTGTAGAGTCCCTGCCAGTGGGCGCTGCTTGTTACCGTAACGATTACAAAGTAGTCCGTCCAGCTGTTGAGCCCCGTAACGTCTATTACGCGGACATCCTGACCCTTGCCGTCTTCCATGAGCTTTGCAATTTCAAGGGCCTTGTCCTGTTCTGTCTTTTCTGTATTTTCCATATTAGTCTTCCTCTTCTTTTCCTGTATAACCGCCGCGAACATAACGGCCGTCCCAGTCTTTTCCAAGATACACGGTAAAGTCTACATCCGATGATTCGTTTCCGTAGCTTAGCGGTTTTACTTCTTCGTATTCAATGTATTTGCACTTTATGAAGTCCGAAAGAACGCGGAGTGATTCCGAGTCTCCTACGTGGCTTACGATAAGGGTGTGCTCCATTTCGTTGTCTGCGTTTCCGTACTTTAAGACTTCGTAGCCCATTCCCTGCAAAAGGAAGGCTGCGTTTCTTGCGGAACCGGTTACGCTTGTTGCGTTCTGGATTTCTACGACATAAACCCGGCTTCCGCCACGCTCCTCTTCTGAAACCAGCGTTGCAAGGGTTGTCTTTATTACGTCCTTGATGAGCTGGCCTCCGTCCTGAAGGAACCAAAGCTGCTGGCCTGTGGAGGTTGTGCGCAACATTCCCTGTGGGAAAAGGGGCGAAAGGCTGTCCGTGTTTACGTCGCAGATGAGCGAAAGAAGCTTGTAGAACAAGTCGCCATCTACGCTTGCGTCAAACTTTGAGGCGTATACGGAAAAATCTTTTTTCCTTAGCACGTTCTTTTTGTTTTCCGTAATGGCTGAAAGCAGGGCCACAAGCACGTTCTGCCTGCGGTCGTCAACATCGCTGTCGCTTTCTCCAGGCAGCCTGTAGGTTACGTAGGTTCTTACCTTGTCGCCGTCCAGCGTTATCTGGCCGCTTGGAAGGAGCCACCGCTCGCCTTCTTCCGTAACCGTGTCCACCGGTGAGTAAACCAGTACGTTTAGACCACCCAGCAAGTCTGTTAGCAGGGAAAGGTTGTCCAGGTTTATGTCTATTGTAAAGGGGATTACGGTGTCCGTAAGGCGCTCAATTTCTGCGACGTAGGTTTTCATGCCCTTTTCGCGGTAGATTGCGTCTATTCTGTCCGTACGCCCAAGGCTCTTGTCGAAGATGTCGCCTATGTTGCCCGGTATGTCGAACAAGGCACCCTTGTTGTAGGGCGGGTAAAAGGCGAATATGTCTGTTACAAGTGCGTTACCCTCCCCGTCGTTGATTACGAGCAGGGTTTTTACAACTTCGTTCTTGGCAAGCGTTTCTTCCAGAGGGTCACTTGTAAGCGATGAAGCCATTACTACAACGGCCCCAATCATGACAGCAAGTATGGCAACCAAAAAGAGCGCGCTCAGCTTTTCCTTAGAAACGGCCATCAGTTGCCCCCGGCAAAGTCCATGGCAAGGGTTGCGTCATAGGCTATGTCCCGTCTGAGTGCCTCGTGAAACCTAAAGCTTACGGGAGCAATTTCTTTGCCCTTTGAGCGTAGGTAGTCCATGTTTTCTTCCAGCACGGCAAGGCAGAGCTTGTTGAGACTTAGGGCAAAGAGTTTTTCCCGGTATTCCTGGGTGGACTGGGGTCTTCCCGGCTCAATCTTATCCGCGGCATAAATGATTTTTGCGAGCGGGCAGAGGCTTGCTCCTCCAAGGGTATGCCTTGAAACCGCCTGTATTATGTCCGAATCGTCAATGCCAAAGTCCCTGCGGAGTTTTTCCGCTGCGGCACGTCCGTGCAACAGAGAGGGCTTTGTCTTTTCCACGTCGGAAATGGGTTGTCCGTCATGGCTGGCAAGGGAAAGCTGGGTTTCGTCATCCAAATCCTTGCACATGTCATGGGCGAGGCCTGCAAGGTAGCCCTTCTTGGGGTCCACACCGTACATGTCGCACATGATTTTTGCAGTTTCTGCAACGCGAACGCTGTGCTCGAACCGCTCCTTTTTTTCTGCAGCGGATGCGAACTTGCGTATTTTTTCAACAATCTCGTCAAAGTTAATGTTATCTGTGTCCATATAGCTTACCGTCTATAATATACCTAAAAACAGGACGCGGGACAAGATATTCAAAACTCTTGCCGCAGGAAATTCTTTCCCTTATGTCCGTTGAGCTGATTGTGAGCAGGGGGTTTTCTATTGCAACGCAGTTGTTGAACAGAGGTTCCTTGGTTATGTCAAATTCAAGCTGGTTGGTTTTGCCGTAGTCGCCCACGTTTTTGTTTGCAAAGAGGGCGGACTCCTGCTTGTAGGGTCTTCTGGCTACGATAAGGGTGCACCTTTGGGCTATTTCTTCCGCCCGGTTCCACAGGTGAAAGTCCGGCAGAAGGTCTTCTCCCATTATGAGCCCCAGTTTTCCTTCCAGGCTGTCCTTGTATTTTTCTTCCAGAATCCTTATTGTGTCGCAGGTGTAGCTTACACCGCCCCGCTCTATCTCGCAGCCTTCAGCAATAAAGCGTTCGTCTTGGGAACATGCGGCTTTGACCATCCCCAGCCTGTCTTGTGCAGGTACAACCTCCCTCATTGCCTTGTGGGGAGGAGTTGCGGTTGGAACAAAGAGAATCTTGTCGTAGCCAAGGGTTACACAAACATCGTCTGCCAGCGCAAGGTGGCCTATGTGTATGGGGTTAAAGCTGCCTCCCAGGATTGCCATCTTCATGAATATGCCCCCTCGCTTGGATCGCTTCCGGGGAACTGTTCTTCCATGCTTGAATCCACGGAGCGGGAAGCAAGGAAGCTGCTCTTTGATGATGAAGTGCCTGAAGAAGTTGAATTGCTTGAATCAGGAGAATTTTTTGAATCTGAATCCTGATTTTTTTCTGCTGATGAAAGCAAGTCCATTTTTTCTACCAGGGAGATTATTGACCTTCTGGCATTTTCTATGTTCTTCCTTTCCAAGACAGAAACCGCAATAACAGCAGTATCTGGTTCTTCCGCCTTTATTTGGGCTGCAACCTCTTCCGCATGTTCCGCAGCGCCTTCTACGTCTATCTTGTTGCAAAGGACGATTCTTGGCTTGTCCAAAAGGCCGCGTCCGTATTTTTCCAGCTCCGTCTTTAGGGATGAATATGCGCTAAGATAGTTTGTGTCTGAGCAGTCAATCATAAAAAGAAGGGCTGCCGTGCGCGAAATGTGCTTAAGGAAGCGAAGTCCAAGGCCTGCCCCTTCTGACGCACCTTCTATGATTCCGGGGATGTCCGCAATGATAAAGTCCTTGTCCTGGTCCACGTGGAGGACGCCAAGGTTTGGAATTTTTGTGGTAAAGGGATAGGGGGCAATCTTAGGCCTTGCGTTAGTGAACATTTCCAGAAGGCTTGACTTACCCGCATTGGGGAAGCCTACAAGGCCTACGTCCGCCATAATGGAAAGCTCTATGCGCAGGTTCATCTCCTTGCCGGGTTTTCCGGGATGGGCATAGCGGGGTGCCTGGTTAGTGCTGCTCTTAAAGTGCACGTTTCCCCAGCCGCCCTTTCCGCCTTCAAGAATCATAAGCTGGCTGCCGTCGCTTTCTTCCGTAAAGTCACGGATAAGCTCACCCGTATCTGCGTTGCGGATGGTGGTTCCAGGAGGAACGGGGATAAACACGTCCTCCCCGTCCTTGCCAAAGCGGTTCCAGCTCATGCCGTCCTGTCCGTTCTGGGCCTTAAAGACCTGCCTGTGGCGAAGGTGGGCAAGAGTGCGAAGGTTTCGCCTTACGCATACGTACACGTCGCCTCCCCTGCCGCCGTCTCCACCGTTGGGGCCTCCGTTGGGTATATACTTTTCCCTTCTGAAAGAAATACAGCCGTTTCCGCCCTTGCCGGACCTTACGGTTATAAGTGCCTCATCCGCAAACTGAATCATAAACACATCCTTTAAAGAAAAAATGCCCGGCATGAACTAAAAAATTCATACAGGGCATCTTCAACAGAATTCTTGCAATCTAAGAACACCTTTTCCGGTAAAGCCCGGACTATAAAAGGTGCTTAGTTTGAAGCGGCTTCAACCGGTTCTACGGAAACAATCTTGCGGTCCTTGCGTTCGCCGTAGACCACTTTTCCGTCGGCAATTGCATAGAGGGTATCGTCTCCGCCCCTCTTTACAAAGCTACCCGGATGAATTCTTGTTCCGCGCTGTCTTACCAGGATAGAACCTGCCTTAACCATTTCTCCGCCGTATTTTTTAACGCCCAAATGTTTCGGGTTGGAATCGCGTCCGTTTTTAGCGCCGCTACCGCCTTTTGTACGTCCCATTTTAATCCTCCGCCGGTAAGAACCGGACTGTTTTATTCAATAATCTCTTTTAGAAGCAGGCACCCCGGATATTCTTCTGACAGGGAAGAAATCCCGTCTCGAATAAAATCCGCCGTGCACCTGAGCCTTTCAGCAAGTTCTGCCGAATGGCCTTGCACTTCAACACTGAACGCCAGACTTCCGCGCTCAGAAGCATCACAACTAAGCTTTATTCCCCCGGTTTTTTCCAAGACAGAAATTGCAGTCCTAAGGAGAAGCGTCTCCGCCGAACAAACTATGTCCCTGCCCCTGGCGGCGAAAAAGGCATGCCCCTTAGCCGAACAGCTCTTGAAGCAACCGTCTGCACCGCAAACCAAAAGCACCTTAGTCATGAACCGTTATGCCGAAACCACATCCTTAACAGTTACATAGGTGTACTGCTCGCGGTGACCGTGGAAACGGTGATAATCCTTCTTGCTCTTGTACTTGAAAACCAGAACTTTCTTGTCTTTGAAAGTTTCGCCAACTTCAACCGTAACTTTTGCTCCCTTTACATAGGGTGTACCGACAGATACCTTGTCACCATCGCTTACGAGAAGAACAGTGTCAATAGTGATTGTGTCGCCTTCCTTTGCGTCGTTGATTTTTGCAACGCGGAGAACGGCATCCTTTTCTGCCTTGTACTGATTGCCTTTGTATTCAACAATTGCGTACATGTAAAACCTCTAAACTTGGCCGTAAGGAGTAACGGATTCCTTAACAACCTAAATTAATGTGTGGTGTATGATAACAAATTTACACGGCCTTAGTCAATAGAAAATTCTATATAAAACAAGGAATTCGAAAAAAAAACGACAAAAAAAGCACCGTTCGGAAAAAGGAAAAACTTTTATCCGTACGGTGCCCTTTTATAGGAGTTTATTTTTAAATTCCCTTTTGCCTAGAGGCTTCCGGGATATTTTACAAAGGCGTCCTTATAGCCGTAGCCCTTGAAGCGCTCAAGAATCATGCCGTATTCATCCACGGAAAGGGGGCCGACCAGCACCCTGTATGCCCCGCGTGAATTCTGAATCATTACAAGCGGGTACTTTCCGTACTTGTCAATCAGCGACTGTGCGCTTGAAGTTTCGGAAAGGGTTGCAATCTGTATGTAATAGCGTGAGCGGTCAAGCTCGCTTTCCTTTCGCAGGCGCTTTTCTATGTCCTTGGTGGGTGCCTTGTCCTTCTGGGGAGCAGGCTTAATTTCCACCGGCTTCTTTTCTTTCTTGGGAGGAGTTACATCCTCAGAGGGAACAAGCACGATTGGCGTATAGGGCTCTTCCGGCTCAAGAGGAGCAACCTCTTCCTCTTCCTTGTCCTCTTCCGGCGGAGTAAGGTCAATCTTTGCAACAGGCTCAGTGTCTACCGGCTCTGCAGCTACAATTTCCTCGCCCGCAAAGTCTGTCTCCGGACCTGCATCAGGGTTAACAGGAATTACTATTGCAACAGGCTCGCTTATGTCTTCCACAAGCTCCGCCTCCTCTTCTCCGAGAACATCATCTTCCATTATGCCGTCTTCTTTCACAGGAACGTCCGCTGCCGCTATGCGTCCAGTCGCAGGAAGCGGCCTTACAATCTCGTCCTCGCTTACGTATTCAGAACCAAGCGGCTCCTCAAAGGCAACTTTCTCGCCGTCAAAATCGGAGTCAAGGCTTCCGGCCGGAATTGCCGATGCTTCGTCTTCTTTTGCAGGCTCAAGGCTTCCTATGTTCTCGCCGGATGAATCAGCATTAAAGGGCTGCTCTTTCTTTTCACCCCTGCCAAAGCCGGACAAAGGCTCGTAGATAGTGCCGTCGCTTTTTGCAAGCTCAGCATCACTAAGCGGCTCTAGAGGCTCAAGGGAAGCAACTTCTTCAGAAACAAGGCCGTCATCTTCCTTTTCCGGAACATCCGCCAATGCATCATCGCCATCGCCTATTTCCATCGTCTCATAACCGGCAGTCAAATCGCCGGAATCCGCATCAGACGGCAGTCCAACGCTCTCGTAATAGGAGTCGCTCTTGGCTGTATAAGGCTTTTTGCCGTCCCCAGGAAAAATGCTTGAAACTATACCAACACCGGCCGCACTCTGGTCAAAGGAACCCTTTCTTGAGCTTAGCTTAATCTTCAAATTTGCGTCCGGGGAAATTCCAAGCCCCTCAGCCGCCTCTTTGGAAAGCAGCATTATTGAACCGGAAGATGCGTCCATGGAGCCAAGGTTAAGAAGCTCCAAGGTCTCCCCTGTCATTGGGTTAGTCACGCTAACGTTGTCCCCAGGCAAATATCCGGAAGCCTTTACAAAAAGCCCCTTGGGAAGCTCACCCTCCCTGCCTACAGAAGCATTGCCGTCGAGGTACAAAAAAGAGTCATCTGCGGCTACAAAAATAACCGCAAGGCTTATAGCTATTACTGCGATTAATATTTTCTTCATTCTGTTTCCCCTTCCCCACGGATCCTTAACTTAAAGTCATAAAATGGTTGTAAATATCCTGCGCAACTTTGGAGGTGAATTCAGAAATTCCTTTTTCATTATCCCTTTCGGGAGACACCTTGTTCGTCTTCCTTGAACCGGAAGCCACGCTTTTCCCTGTCTTTAGATCAAATATATTCCAACTTATTTTCTCTATGTTTGAAATGATAAGAGCCTCGGGATTCCTAGAATTCTCCGTATCGTAGTCAATTGTAAGGGAGATAAAGTAGTTGCAGAAACCCGAACTTGCCTCGCTAAGCGCCGAATAGTAAAGCTGCTCGTCCACAGATTCGTCCGTAGACACGGCGGTAGGAGAATTTGTTACGATTATGCCCCTGTCAAAAAAGAAGTCAAAGAGAGAATTCTCTATAAGATAAGAAGATGCCCTAACCTCGCTCTGGCAAGGATCATGCTGAATAAGCTGAAAGGCAACAACTGTAGCGCTGGCACTTGCAGAAAAAAGCAAGGCAAAAACCGCGGCTGCCAAAAGAAATTTAACTCTTCTCATAAATATCCCCTTGAACAAAAACTTTGCTCTCGATTAATTATCGGATTTTGCAAAGTTGAGTTTAGGGTTATTTATAATGAGCTTTTTTTTATGGATTTTACTTTTTAGGACGGTGCTTTTTCCGGCTCTACCATACCACTTTTTGGCTAATCCGACCGGACGCCCCTTTCGTCACCCGCTTTCCAGGGCTACGCTGCCGCTCCGGCCCGCCTCCGGCGGTCTGGCTTCGCCACCCTTCCAATCGGGCGTATGACCCGGAAAAATCCATCCATGGATTTTTCCGGGTATCGGAGATTTGCAATGCAAATCTCCGGGCTGCTAAGTCGCCCCTCCATGGGCTCTTTATTGATTGGCAAGAAAGCGGTAAAAAAACAAACACTGTGTCACTGTCGGGTGGTTGGTGAGCTTAGTCGAACCATGGTTGGTGAGCCTAGTCGAACCACGGTTGGTGAGCCTAGTCGAACCACGACCCGACAATCTTTTTTTGTATTGCACATAGCCCACCCCTAAGCCGTCATGCCGAATTTATTTCGGCATCTGTACCAGTTTGCGTACAAGACCTGCAAATGTGGCACAGCTACAAGGGCTCAGACACCAGAAGCAGCGCCAATCTTCCTTTTAATCTTCATGCTAAACTTTATCTTTTCTACTATCAAACGGAAAATGCAGTACACCATAAGCAGGGAAACCAGTAAACTTAAGGCAAAGGGCAACACAAGCCACGCGTCAATTTGTGACCTGTACCACTTCTTGCCATCATCACTGAACATCGTGACCTTCTTTTTGCTGCCAACCTTGCTAAAGTTTATAAGATGATCAGATTCCCAAAAACAACCTTTTTCGCCGTTAATTTCATATTCCCATTTTAGATGGTAATCGATTTTCACTTCTTTATCTTTCTTCGCAGCTTTGAGACCTTCTCTTATTTTATGGTCCAGCTTTCCGTCATAGACGCTGCGCCACTTAACATCCTTTGTCTTTTCAACCAAAGTTGCCTCAACCTTGCACTTGTAGTCAGATTCAAAATACGGCTTAAAGGCAAACCGCACGCAAACCCAAGCAACAAATACCGCAACGGCCAAAATCAGGGTCATAAAAAATGTGACAATTATGACATCCCCTACACTACAATCCGCGCCCCTAGCAGCCCAAAATCCTTTAGCCTTCTCCTTTTCCTCTTCTATAAGCTTCTTTTTTTCATTCTCATCCATAAAAAAATCTCCTTGAATACAAATCATTATAACACATTACGGAGGTTTTCCGTGGATTTTCAATCTTCACGTTGAAGAAAAAACAAGTGTGTGCCATAAAGGGGAATGTTTTTCAGTTCTTCTTGGCCGTAAAGTAGCCGGGTGCGCCTGGGCCGCCGTCTACGCGGGCATAGGAAGCGTCGTTGGAAGCGGAATCAGAATAGGACGTTCCCTTCCCGCCCTTTAGCTTCTGGCACTTGTTAAAAATCTTTTTTTCAGCCGGAAGATTTTTTGTTACAAACTTGTCCGAAGCGTAAATTGTTGCAAGGGCAGACTTTTGCGGATCCAGGTCGTAGTCCATCTCAAACATCAGCTCCATGTTGGTAACGTTCCTTGTGTCAAAAGAGGAAAGGTCAAGGCTTGGAAGCTTTAGGCAGCAGATGAACATATAGCTCATGTCTCTTACTTTTTCCGTGTTAAAGCTTGAAAGCTTAACCGAAGTCAGGTTAAGGCAGGAACCGAACATACGCTGCATGTTAGTAACGTTCCTTGTGTCAAAAGAGGAAAGGTCAAGAGCCCTGAATTTGCTCCAGTAGAACATTTCCTGCATGTTGGTAACATTCCTCGTGTCAAAGCCGGACAAGTCAATGGTATTGTGCTTAAGGCCGCAGCCATTGAACATGTTGTTCATGTCCGTAACCTTGCCGGTATTAAAGCTAGAAAGATCAAGGTCAAGGACAAAACAATTGTAGAACATGTGGTGCATATCCGTAACGTTGGACGTGTCAAAACTGTAAAGATTAAGGCTTTCCAGCTTCTTGCATTCGTAGAACATAAGGCTCATGTTGGTAACGCATCTGGTGTCAAAGCTTGACAAATCAAGGTAGGCAATCGCCCTGCAGCCCCGGAACATGCCGCTCATGTCCGTAACCTTGCCCGTGTTGAATTTTGTAAGGTTCAGCGACGGAAGCTTTTCGCAGAAGTAGAACATCTCCTTCATGTCCGTAACGTTTTTAGTGTCAAATTTGGAAAGGTCAAGGGCGGTAAGCTCGTAACACTGGTAGAACATTCCGCTCATGTCGGTAACGCGGCCAGTTGAAAAACTTGAAAGGTTAAGAGAGGAAAGCTTTGTGCAACCGTAGAACATGTTTTTCATGCTGCTTACCATTGACGTGTCAAATGCAGAAAGGTTAAGGCTGGTCAATTCCTTGCAATTGCTGAACATACCGCTCATGTCCGTAACGCGGCCAGTCTTAAAAGCCGTAAAATCCACAGACTTTAGCTTTACGCAGCCTGCTAACATATTCTTCATGCTAACGGCACTTCCAAAGTCAAAGCCAGAAAGGTCAATTTCCGTAAGATACTTTAGCCCCTCAAACATTCCGCTCGAATCGGCAGGCGCGGGTATTTTCTTGCCGGAATCCGTATAGCCCTTTGCGTAGTAGCAGACAGTCTTTTCGTCGGAATCAAGGTATATAACGGCATCTATTGAATTTGAAATCTTCTTTGCAAAAGACTTGCTGCGCCCCTGTGGGTCCACGCTGGAAGGCTTAAAGACATAGGGCTTGGATGTTTTCATAAAGTTTTTGAGTATGGCGTTTATCTCCGAGCCTTTTACAATGGCGGACGAAGTTTCAAGCGCCTTGCTTTGAGCCGTTGCAGCCTGGGCATTTGCGCCAGAGGCAAAATTAGAGCTTTGGCAACCAGCAAAGATTTCCAGTAAGCACAAAAATAAGAAAGAAGTCCTAAAAAGTTTTAATTTCATCACTATGATTTCTCCTTGGGGACTTTTTTAGAACGAAATCCCCTGTGGCATTCCAAAAATAGGCCAAAACTTATTTTAAGCCACAGTTTTTTCTTTGTAAAGTTTTTTTCCAAAAGACACCTACGCCGCCGTGGAGGGGCGCGGGGGTGGCAACCCCTGCGTTGCCGCAGAGCGGCAATGACCGTTAGGGAACCCCGGAAGGGCGGTGGCGCAAGGGCATGTCAGCCGAATTAGCAGGGGCATATAGTCGTAGAGCAAGCAGGTTTACCGTCCAAATAAGAAAGAAATTTTTTACGTTGAAGAAAAGATTAGTGTGTGCTATAATAAGAAGAAAAAGAGGGGATTATGGGAAAGATAGACAGCCGGCTTTACATTATAGGTGCCGGTTTTGCAGGGCAGATGATTGCCCAGGAACTAAAGCGCAAGAAGATTTTTGGCACGGTTGCGGCATTCATCGACGACAGCAAGGAATTAATCGGAAGTAAAATAGAAGACGTGCCGGTTTTGGGGCCAATAGACACAATGTCAAGTGTGCTTCGCGTTACGGCCATAGACCAGGCCATCATTGCAATACCAAGCGCAGACGGTTCCCGCATAAAGCAAATTTACGACGTGCTAAAAAAATGCGGCTTTTTCCACATAAAAATCCTGCCTTCCATAAGCCAAGTTGTAGACGGAAAGGCCCACTTTGTTCAGGCCAGGGAAATAAACCCGCTGGACATATTAGGCAGAACGCCAATAATCATCCCATTGCACGAAAGCCTTGCCTACCTAAAGGGAAAGCGCGTACTCATAACAGGTGCAGGCGGCTCAATTGGAAGCGAACTTGCAAGGCAGCTCCTTTCTGGCGGGGCAGAGCGTCTCTACCTCTTTGGCCACGGGGAAAATTCAATCGTAAACATCTACCGCGAGCTGCACATCCTTCAGAACGAGGGCGTTGGCGAAAAGGCATCCGTAGTCCCAATCATTGGCGACATGAGGGACAGGGAATACGTGCGCTACATAATAAGCCATACCAGGGCAGATGTTATCTTCCACTGTGCGGCTTACAAGCATGTTCCCATGATGGAAGAAAACCCGGTTGCCTCAATAGAAAACAACGTCTTTGGAACCAAGAACCTTCTTGATGCAGCCCTAGAGTGCGGAACGGAGCGTTTTGTGCTCATTTCCACGGACAAGGCTGTAAACCCGGTGAGCGTCTACGGCGTAAGCAAGATGCTAAGCGAAAAGCTTGTGAACGAGGCTGCGCTAAAGACAAAGTGCGGGCAGTCATTCATGTTCGTGCGCTTCGGAAACGTGCTTGGTTCAAGGGGTTCAATCCTCCCGATTTTTATGGAACAGATTCAAAACGGAGGCCCTGTCACAGTAACAGACCCTGCAATGGAACGCTACTTTATGACAATCCCGGAAGCATGTTCACTTGTGCTGCAGACAGGCGGCGTGGGAGAAAACGGCTGCTCCTACCTTCTGGACATGGGGGAACCGATAAAGATTCTTACCCTTGCGGAACAGATTATAAAATTCAGCGGCTTTGAACCATACAAGGAAATGGACATAAAATTCATTGGTGCAAGGCGCGGCGAAAGGCTAACGGAACCACTCTGGCTTACGGAGGAAAACCCGACGCCCACCCAGTATAAAAAAATCCTAAAGCTAAAAAATATTCCTCCGGCTACATTCAGCACGGATGAACTTTTGCAAAAGCTTTACCCGGTCTGCTACTTTAGCAAGGAAAATAGCGGCATCTACAGGGACAGGGAGCTTCTTGTAAAGATTTTGCGGGAAGCAGTTCCCTCCCTCGATGAATTCTACCGCGAAGAGGAAGAAAACGGGGACAAGCGCATAGACATGGCAACTTCTGTAAAGGTGGTTTTGTAATGGCAGCAAATATGGAAAACGAAATAAAAGTGCCTTTCTTTAAGGCTTCAACAGGCAAAGAAGAAGAAGAAGCTGTTCTTAGGGTAATAAGAAGCGGCTGGCTAACCACAGGCAAAGAAACGCTCGCCTTTGAAAAGGAATTCGCATCCTGTATAGAAGTGCCATACGCTCTTGCCGTTAACAGCAACACAAGCGGCATGATTCTTGCAATGGAAGCCCTGGGGGTAAAGGCGGGAAAGGCCGTAATTACGACACCCTACACTTTTGTCTCTACCGCGGCAACGGCACGCCATCTTGGAGCAGACGTATATTTTGCGGACATAGAAAAGGATTCGTATTCAATTGACCCCCTATCAATAGAAAAAATTCTACAAAGCCCCAAGGGTAAGAATGTTGCCGCCATAGTTCCTGTCCACATAGCAGGCAATGTCTGCAACATGAAGGCCATCATGGAGCTTGCCAAAAAGTACAATGTAAAGGTGATTGAAGACTGCGCACATTCATTCCCCAGCAAGACGCAAATGGGCTACGCTGGTGCAATTGGCGACGCAGGAATTTTTTCATTCTACGTAACAAAGACAATCACGACAGGTGAAGGCGGCATGGTCACCACAAAAGACCCCGACCTTGCCAGGCACATGACCATGATGAGGATGCACGGCATGGACCGCACAACATGGGACCGCTACACTTCCCCAAAAGCCTCTTGGATTTACGACATTGTAGCCTCTGGCTATAAGTTCAACCTGCCCGACATTCTTTCGGCACTGGGAAGGGAACAGCTAAAAAAAGCCTTTGTCTTTGACCAAAAGCGCAAGGACCACGTAAGGCGATACAACGAGGAACTTGGAAAGCTTGACTTTGTAAAGCTTCCGCCAACTGGAGAAGGAAACGCATGGCACCTCTACCTTATGAGGCTTGACCTTTCCAAGCTTACAATTGACCGCGATGAATTTGCCCTGCAGATGCAAAAGCGGGGAGTCGGAATAAGCATGCACTTTATACCGATTTTCAACTTTACCTACTGGAAGAATCTCTATCCTGAATTCACAGCGGAAAATTTCCCCAACGCGCAGAGGCAGTACAGCGAAACAATTTCCATTCCCCTCTGGCCGGACATGACGGACCAAATGATTGACTATGTTGTTGAAACAATAAAAGACATTGGCGGTAAAAATCATGCCTAAAAAGGAACTGGATTTAAAAGCCAAGAAAAAGGCTTTGGAAAAAAAGCAAAAAGATCCTCAGCTTAGCGCTTCCACAAAAAAGGCAGGGCTTGCAAAGCAATCATCAAAGGCAAAATCTAGCACACGTGCAAAAACCGCCGCAAGTGCAAAAGCAAGCGCAAATACAAAAGCAAAGCCACTGGCAAAAGCAAGCACAAGTGCCACAGTAAAAACCAGCACAAATGCAAAAGCAAGTGCAAAAACCAGCGCAAAAAAAGCCGCAAAGCCAGAAGCAAAAGAAAGAAAGCAAAGCGCCAAGAAGACTGCAAGCACCGCAACAAAAGCCAGTGCAACAAAAGCCACCGCAACAAAAGCCAGCACCAAAAAAGCGCCCGGCACAGAAGCAAAAAGAAGCTCAAAGCCTTCATCCGTTTCCTTCGAGGCAAAGTTCTATTCCGACCTAGAGCTAAAGGACATGATTCATGCAAAGATAATCCGCTGCATGGAAACTGGCCGCATAACAAAAATCTCCTACCCCGACCTTACCGAGGGCTACTTTTGGATTACAGCCCACGACATTCCAGGCCAGCACTTTATAGGCAACACCCTTGGCCGCGTCCCAATCCTCTGCGAAGGAGAAATCCTCTACCCAGGAGAACCGGTCGGAATTCTTGCGGGGCCAGACGAAGCCGTCCTTGAAGAGCTTGCAGGCCAATTCAAAATTGAATGCTCAAAAGAAACACTTGAAGCATCGCTAAAATTAAGCAGCGACGAAGAAGAAAAAGAAGAGGACACCCCCCTTGCCATCCTTCAGGAACTTGGAATCACAGGCATTTCAAAAGAAAAAAAGCACTCAGAACAAAAAGAAGAAGACAGCCTTAGGGAAATATTTTCAGACGTACTTGCAGAGCGCAAAGTTCAAAGCGGCCCCTGCTTTAAAAAAGAAGGCGGCATAGAAGAAGTATTTGCAAACTGCGCACACGTAATTGAACACGAATGGTCATACAAAATAAACATACCAGACTTTAACGAGCCAAACGGTGCAATCTGCGACTACAACGGAAAAACACTTACGGTCTACACCCCAACCCAGTGGATAAGCAACCTTAGGCAAACCCTAAGCGCAGCCCTTTCGCTAAACACGGAAGACATAATCATAAAAAAAACAAAGTCCTTCAACCAAGGCTCAAGCAGCATCTGGTACAATTCAATCGTAGCAAGCCAGGTTGCAGTTGCCTCCTACATGTGCGGAAAACCGGTAAAGCTCGTCTACACAAGGGAAGAGCAGGAACTCTACATGGACACAATGCGCCCTGTAACCATAAGGCACAAAACCGGAGTAAGCGAAAGCGGAAGAATTGCCGCAATGAAAATAAACATAGACTTTGACGCAGGAGCACACAATCCCTTTGCCCAGGAAATCATGGACCGCCTTGTAATTGCAAGCTGCGGATGCTACAACCCCCAGAACGTCAGCATAACGGCAAAGGCAAACAGCAGCGCTTCCCAACCTTCTTCCATAGACCTAAGGCTGGTAGATTCAGCGGCATTTTTTGCAGTGGAAAACCAGATGAATCTTCTTTGCGAAGAATGTAGGATTTCTCCGGTAGAAATAAGGATGCTGAACTTTCTGGACAGGGACACAAAGAAAACAGCCATCCCCTTTTCATTCAAGCTAAAAAAATACTTTGAAAAAAAAGACCTGGAAGTTTCAGGCACTGAGATACAGTTCAAGAAAGAAAAGGAAGACTTTGTAAGAGCCATACCACAAAAAATTACCTACTCAATTCCTTCATTCTACATGATTTTTGACCCAAGCGGAAAAAGTTTTCTGGAATTGGAAAGAAAGTACGAATCCTACAGGCAGCAAGTCTTGTACAGAAGGGAAAAGAACAAAACCTCACTCATACACTCAAACGACTCGCCCGTAAGGGGAATCGGCTTTGCCTGTTCATACGCAGGCTCCTGCTACCTTGGTTCTCAAATATACGGAGGCGGAAACCAGTCTCTGGAGGCAACATACACGGAAGACAAAACCGTAATCATCCACTGCCCCCCTGTTTCCTCAACGATTCAGGAAATATGGAAGCGCACCGTAACGGAAATTCTAGGCCATGATGTTTCATCCGTAAAAATAAATTCAACATTCACGGAAGATGAGGAGCCGCTTTTGCCGGAAACAGTCTATTCAAACATCAGCGTAATGACCCAGCTTCTGCGCAAATGCTGCGAGACAATCAAGACAAAGCTATGCCGCAAAAAAACAGAGTTTCCCTTCACCGTGGAAAAATCCGTAACCGGCTCGCTAAAAAAACTCTGGAACAACGAAAGCTTCAGTGGTCAGCCCTTCCACAGCACGTCATTTGCGGCGGCAATACTGGAACTAGAACTTGATCCCTGCACCTTCCGCGAAAAGATTAAGAAGATACAGGTCTTTGTCGACGGCGGAAAAATCCTGAACCCGGTTGCAGCCCAAAGTTCCGTACGCCTTGGAATCCAGAGAATCTTAAGCTCGCTTGTAATAAGGGAAAAACTTGACTACGAAATCCAGAACATAGAAATTTCATTTCTTGAATCGGAAGAGCCGCCTATGCAAATCGGTGAAAACGTTTTCCACATAATCCCCGCTGCATACACACAGGCCCTTTCCCAGGCACTAGACCACACAGTAAGCAGCCTTCCCCTTTCCATAGAAAGCATATTCAAGGCAGCAAACGAAAACTACATCGACGAATTCAAGAGGGCGCTTGTACAGGAAGTGGATGCGGTCGCCTCACTTGAAACGGAAGAGGAAAATTCCAAAAAGGAAAAGGAAGAATGAAGATACCAGTAAACCTGAACGAAGAGCAGACAGTCCTAGATGCAATCCCCTCCGAACCGCTATTGAACGTGCTCAGGCGCATGGGAATATTCAGCGTTAAATGCGGATGCCAGGACGGCTTCTGCGGAAACTGCATGGTGCTTCTTAACGGAAAGCCGGTACCCAGCTGCCAGATACCCTGCGGAATAGTAAGGGACAACAGCGTCACCACACTCGAATTCTTTACCAACCCAAAAAAGAAAGAGGCGGTGCTAAATGACGACAAAAAAGCAAAGAAACCATCCACACAAAAAACCACTGACTTTACGGAAGAGGATTTCTTGCTTTACAAGGACATCATCTCTGGCTTTTCCGAAGCAGAAATACACCTTTGCGGATACTGCAACGCTGGCAAAATTTTTACGGCCTTCTACATTCTAAAAAACAGCTCCCGCCCTTCCGCATCAAAGATAATGGATCACATAAAGGACTTGAACTGCTGCTGCACAGACACACTGTCCCTTTTAAACGGAATTCTAAAGGCATCCGCCATACGGGAATCCCGCGAGGAGAAAAATTCAAATGTCCAAAAGTAACCAGACCTTTTTAATTGCCCGCACGCTCAGTGATGTTTTCTACCACCTCAAGAACGTAAACGAACTCCAGATCCGCGGAGGAGGAACAGGTAAAATTCCCTTCGCAGAAAAAGTACTTGCAGTAAGCTCCATTCCTGAACTTTGTACAATAGAAAAAAAAGAGCGCTTCATCGAATTTGGCTCTGCGGTAACGCTCTCCCGCATCCTTGACGTTGGCCGCACAAACATGAGCCCTGTTCTTTACGACGCAATAAAAACAATCGCTAACGAATCAGTGCGCAACGTGGCAACAATAGGCGGAAACATCTGCTCCAGTGCTGGCCAGGAAGAAATGCAAAAGAACACCCTCTGGGGACCACTGCTTGCCCTTGGTGCAGTCCTGGAATTCAGAAAGAAGCCCAACGACTCAAAGATGATTCCCTTTTCCCAATTCAAGGAAGTGCCGGAAGGCTACCTGCTGACAAAGGTGCGTGTTCCACAGAACGAGAGCGAGGTTGCAATATTCAAGCGGGTGGGTCCATCAAGAAGGATTACGGAGGACAGCGCAAGCTTTGTCTTCTTGGCAGACATGGAAAACGACAGCATAGCCAGCATAAAAATAATACTCGCCGGCCCCATTGTTTTCCATCCCGTAGAAATCGAAAACCAGATTCTCTACACAAAGCTTCCACTCACCAGGGACTTTATAGAAAAAAAAGTTGCCGAGGCAGAAAGCGCCTACGACATTAAATTTTCAGGGAAATACAAAAAAAGGCTTTTAAAGATTCAGTTCCTAAACATGCTCCGCTATTCCTTTGAACAGCTCATGTAATTATTTTTTATATTATTTTTCTGGGCGCATGGCAGCAAGCTGCCACCGGGCTTTCCGCACTTCCGCTAGCATAAAAAAGGAGTGCCAAGGACGGCACGTCAGTTGGTGGCAGAAAAAACTTAGCAAGTTTTCGTAAGGAAACTTGCGTCTAAAAAATTACAGGGAAGTAATTTTTTAGACCGTGCTCCAATCCCTTGCGCGTATTCTGCGAATCATTTTTATTGCAGAAGCGCACAAGGGAACTTTTGCGGAAAAAATTACATAGAAGTGTAACCGCCGTCAACAGGAAGTGCAACACCTGTTACATAAGCGGAAGACGGTGCAGCAAGGAAGATTGCGGCAGAATCAAGTTCGCCTTCATTTCCATAGCGGCTGAGCGGAATCATAGTCTGTGCATTCTGCTGGAAGAAGTCAGAATCAAGTGTTTCCTTTGTAAGCGGTGAATAGAAATACCCCGGGCAAATTGCGTTTACGGTGATATTGTACTTACCCCATTCGGCTGCAAGACCACGGGTCAAATTTACAACGCCACCCTTTGCGGCATGGTATGGAGAACAAGGAGCAACCTTATTGCCAACAAGACCGTACATGGAAGCAATGTTTATTATGCGTCCGTACTTTGCAGGAATCATTGCGGCCTTTGCTACTGCGCGGGAAACGCGGAATGTTCCAAAGAGATCAATGTTTATCTCGTTGTTGAACTGTTCGTCGGTAATGTCTTCTGCCGGAGCAACTGCACCAGTTCCTGCATTGTTAACAAGAATGTCTATTCTGCCAAAGGTGTCCATAACCTTTTTTACCATTTCTTCTACAGCCTGTGTGTCGGTAATGTCACAGCGGACTGCAAGAGTTTCCACTCCGAAGTCTTTTTTTATCTCGGCAGCAACGGCCTCAATTTTTTCTACGCGGCGGGCAACTGCAACAATGTTTGCACCCTGGTTTGCAAGTGCCTTTGCCATCTGAACGCCAAGGCCTGTGGAGCAACCTGTAACAATAGCAGTCTGCCCCTTTAAGTCAAAGTAAGCTTTCATTTTTACCTCTTAAAAATGTGATTAATCAGGAAATCAAACTGAATCCTTTCGCCGCCATTATAGCAAAAACCTTTTTTCATGTAAACAATAGGGATAAATACGGAAATCAGTTTTGGGTTCCGCTCCCAGGCAAATCCGCCTGAAAACCCGCGGTGTCGCGGAATAGGAAATTAAACTCGCTGCGCGGCTTGAAGCTACGCTGCCGGGTACGTTCCGCTCCAATGCGGGTTTTCATTCGTCTTTGCCTTCCGCTGCGCCCAAAACTGATTTCCACTTTATTTGCATAAGTAAGTAAGGAAAACAAAATGTTGCCTTATGGGAATTTTGGTGTTATATTTATAGACAGGAGGAAACTATGGCAGAAGAAGAAGAAAAAGAAACAACCTTTGACTATACCACAGGCAAAACCGAAAGCAGCGAGGGCGGATCCAAAAGCAGCGCAAAGACTACTGCGGAAGAAATCGGCAAGACGATTCTTGAATACATAGACAAGGGTGTCGAAGCCGGAAAGAAGGGTCTAAAGACTGCCGGAGTCGCAATTTCCGACCTTGGCGACAAGAGCGTAAAAAGCATAGAGCTCCAGCAGCTCAAAATGAAAAAGAACAAGGCTCTTGCCCAGCTTGGCAAATACGTCTGGGAAACACTAAAGGCAGGCGGAGAAAATGCAGCCCTAACCTCATCAGACGAAAAGATAAAATACTACATGGAAGGCCTCGACAAGCTCCAGGAAAGCATAGAGGCTCATGAAAAATTCTTTGAAGAGGCAAAGGCAAAGAACAAGGCAGCAAAAGAAGAATCTAAGGATTAAGCTTTAGCTCGCCGTATTCGTCAACAATCTCGGTTTTCATGGCATTCATAGGACGCCAGACGATTGAGAGGGAAATATTAGGTTCAAAGTTGTACGACTTTGAGCCGTCACCGTTCGTAATAAGACGGGGCTTTACCTCAAAACTCGAAACAAGATCCCAGTCATGCAAGTCATGGGCAAGGGTAATCTTCAGGTTCTTGAGCTTAAAGCCCGACGAACGGCGCTTCATCTGCCCATCATCAAGCATTGAGCCTTCACCCCAGAATGCAAATGAATTGTACAAATCCTTGAACACATTTGTTTCACCGGGAAGATTCATTCCGTTATTCGTGTAGTCCTGAATATAGCGGTATATCACACTGTTCCTTGATTCCGAGCTAAAAGTAAGATTTACAAATTTATTTATCTTAAAGGTAACAGCCGGAATGAATTTAAAATAGCTGTTGGTAGGCCTTATGCAGTCATAGACAATACTCGTGCTTAAAGAAGGTGCCCATGTAACCCTCTTCTTCCAGTAGCGGAAGTTTTTTTGCCCAGATGTATAGGCAATGGAAAAAGTTTCAGGAAGGAACTCCCTCTCACTCCTAATGGACCACCCCTCTTCCTCATCAAAATCATATCCGTAGGTATAGGCGGCAGTATATGCAACCTGCAAACCTCCATAAGAAACAGCGGCCTTAAAGGAATCGGCATAATGCTCTTCAAGGTTATAGTTGAATGACTGCGTAAGGGCAAAATCACCGTCCAAAAATTTAAGCGAAGCAGACTGCTTGAACGGAAGCTTGCGCCAGTTTTCAACAAGTTCATCGCTTTCCGTCTCCTCAATTTTTTCAACACCTGATGCAAAAGTAAGTTCTGTATAAGGAAAGGTAAATTTCACGTCACCCTCATACTTGTCCTTTTGAGGTGGCAGCGTTGTTGAAAGGGTCAGCTTCTGGGAAAAATACTTGCCCTCCTCCGCATGGATGGTGGCACTAAGAGTATGCTCCGTAACGCTTTCTTCATCAGAAAGATCTGCGGTAAGATAATCCCACTCAGGGTTTTCCTCATCACCGATAAATTCAGTCCTAACAAGCCTGATTGTAGTATTCCAGTCAATGCTGGACTTCTTTAATACGTCGTTAAAAATCAAAGGCTTTACGGAAACGTCATTTTCAACGCTTAAATCCTTCTTTCGCGCCTGATAGTCTGTTTTTCTAACAGTGGCAGCATCAGAGTCCGAATAACCATCAAGACTAGGATGGGTCTGATAAAAAGGAGTATATGTAAACACATTATTCATATTGAACAAGGATTCACGGAATGCAAGCCCGCTGGAAACGACAACCGGCGACGTTACCTGATAATAGCTTGACTGCCTCTCGCTCCACTTGAAGTCATCCGGCGTTGAATACTTAGTAGAGTCATATGCAAACTGAGAAGAAAACTGAGGCGTAACGGAATACTTAAGTTCATACTCAAAGTCAGAAATCTCAGTAGGATTTATATCTGAACGCACGTCCAAAAGGGGAAGGTCCTTTTCGTCCAAAACACCCTCTTCTGCTTTTTCAGTTTTTTCAGGAGCCTTCTCTTCTCCACTTTTACTTTCACTTTCATTATCCTTTTTCTGTTCATCAGAAAATTCATCAGGGACAGAGAGTGCATACGGAAAATCAACGGGCTTTGACTGCTTTTCTTCTAAAGGATACTTAATGATTGCACCCTCAATGTTAGCACTAAATTTCAGGGGCGTTACCTGCGAAGGATAAAAAAACATTCGCTCAGGCGTATACAAATACCAGTCGTCGGTTGACTCTGAAGCAATTGCAGTGTTTGTCTTTGAATTGAAAATAACAGAGGAACTTATGTCTGTAATCGACAGGGTACGCAAAAAAGGCTTTAGGGCATCGGGAATGTTAAAGCTGTAGGATGCCGATGCATTCCAAGTATATGTTGATACGCTAACACTGTCCTTATCTTCATCCTCCTCTTCTTCCTTTTCATCCTTGGCGCCACGCGTAAGAAATGTAATCCAGTCCATATATTCCGTACGCTCGCCAAAGTCATCCGTAAAATACGGATCGGAATAGATGGGCATGGAAATTCTAAAGTTAAAGGGGCTTGAACCGGACAAATCCAAATTTCCATTGTAACGGAAAGGAGTCTTTATGCCCAAAAGATTTGCCTTATCCTTATGCCTTTCTCCGGTAGAAGAAAAAGGAACGTAGACCTCTCCAGAGTCATCCAGAAAAACAGTGTTGCTGAATCCCAAATTCAAATTGGCCTTAAAATTGTTAATATATGATTTTGGCTTGAATACAGCATCAAAACCTGCCATGGTTCCAAGAATGCTGTAGTAGTCAAACATCAGCTTAAAATAATTGCTTGTGTCTCCTGTGTAATCCTCGTCCAGATTATGGAGTACAATTCCTTCGCGCCTCTGCTCCTTTAGTTTTGTGGGCTTCATGAAATTATACAGGCCTTTGCTAAGTTCATCATCATCCTTTTCGTCTGACGATTTTTCAATATTCTCTTCAAGCGGCTTCCGACCGTAGAGGTATGTCGTAGTCTGGAAGTAATACCCGCGCCTTGTGTCATAACCAAACGTAGGGTTAAATATGATTTCATCCTTGGGGTAATAAAAGGCCGGCATGTACAGAACAGGTATTTCGCCCACAAAAAGCAGCGCATTGAAAAATGCAAACTCGCCTCCCGGAAGAAGCCAAATCTTTGTAGCACGGATTTTCCAGTGGGGATTTTCGTCATCGCAAAATGTTAGCGAAGCGTTCTTAAAGGCAATCGTACTCTGAGAATCCTTTCCGAACATGGAGGAAGAAACAACCAGCGTTGAACCTGATGGCAAGTTGATTGCATCGCTCTGGGTCTGAACAACGCGGCCGCCGTCAAAAATTCCTTCATAGGTTACGGTGTTAAAGAGAACCGTCTGGGCCGTAATCCTCTGGTCTCCAGTAGCCCCGCCAGTCTGCTCCATCACAACGTCTCCCTGGGCATAGAGGATATTGGTCTTGCGGTTGTAGCTAATCTTTGACGCGTTTATCTTTGTGCGCATGTTTCCCTGCGTAACCTCCACCGCAACGGCACCGGTCAGGACAATCTGCTCTTCCTTTGTAACGGAATCCTTTTCGTACTCGGTCTTGTTGGCGTTCAAAATCGTTATCACGGAAGGCTGGGAATCACCGTCAGCAGCCCAAGCACATACGCCAAATGCAAAGAAGGCAGCGCATATAAAAACGAGGACAACCAATTTTCTTTGCAAAGGTCTAAGGCTCATGGGTTATTCTTTTACTTCTCCCCTAGCCTTTTCACGTTCAAGCATTTCTGCAACATAGCGTCCGGTCCAGCTCTTCTTGTTAAGGGAAACTTCTTCCGGGGTACCGGTTGCAACAACTCTTCCACCGCCGTCACCACCTTCCGGGCCAAGGTCTATTATGTAGTCCGCCTGGCAGATAACATCCACGTTGTGTTCAATCATCACAACGGTATTGCCCTTGTCCACAAGCTTTTGGATAACACCCATCAGCTGCTTTATGTCCACAAAGTGAAGGCCTGTCGTAGGCTCGTCCAGTATGTAAAGGGTTTTGCCGGTGGAAGGACGGGCAAGTTCGCTTGCAAGCTTTACGCGCTGTGCCTCTCCGCCGCTCAAAGTAAGCGCACTCTGCCCAAGCTGTATGTAGCCAAGACCAACATCCTTTAGCGTCTGAAGCTTTCTTGCAATGTGAGGAATGCTGTCAAAGAAAGAAGCAGCCTCTTCAATCGTCATGTCAAGAACATCGCTGATTGACTTGCCCTTGTAGAGAACCTCAAGAGTTTCCCTGTTGAACCTTTTCCCACGGCACACGTCGCACTGGATAAAAACGTCCGGCAAGAAATTCATCTCGATTGTAATTGTACCCGCACCCTGGCAGTTTTCGCAGCGTCCGCCCTTTACGTTAAAGCTGAACCTTCCGTTCTTGTAGCCGCGTGCCTTTGCATCTGGAAGGCTTGCGTACAGTTCGCGGATTTTGTCAAAGACACCAATGTATGTTACCGGGTTGCTTCTTGGAGTGCGTCCAATCGGCGACTGGTCAATGCTTATGACCTTGTCTATGTGTTCAAGACCGGTAATTTTTTTGTAGGCACCGGCAGGATAGTCGGTCTTCATAATCTTGTTGCTTGCGGCAGGGAAGAAGACGTCGTTGAGCAGGGTTGACTTTCCGCTGCCAGAAACACCCGTAATGCATGTGAATGCCCCAAGAGGAATCTTTACGCTTATGTCCTTTAGGTTGTGCTCGCTAACACCCTCTATGCTTACAAAAGAACCGTTGCCCTTTCTGCGCTCAGAGGGAATCTTCATCCTAATAAGGCCTGCCAGGTAACGCCCTGTAATACTGTCCTTGCAGGAAGCCACAAATTCAGGGGAGCCGCTTGCCATAATTTTTCCGCCGTGAACACCAGCCCCGGGTCCTATGTCTATTAGCCAGTCAGCGGTGCGGAGGGTCTGCTCATCATGCTCAACTACGATAACCGTGTTTCCAATGTCGCGCAAATAGGTAAGGCTGTCTATAAGCCTCTGGTTGTCCCTTTGGTGAAGACCAATGCTAGGCTCATCAAGGACGTACATTACGCCGGTAAGCGCACTTCCAATCTGGGTGGAAAGCCTGATTCTCTGAGCCTCACCACCGCTAAGGGTTGCTGCACTGCGTTCTAGGGTAAGGTATTCAAGACCAACATTCTTTAAAAAGTTAAGGCGGTTGCGTATTTCCTTTAGAACCTGCGAAGCAATCTTTGTCTCGGTCTCGCTCAAATCAAGTTCATCAAAAAATTTAATCGTCTGCAAAACGGAAAGTTCCGTAAGCTGCCAGATGTTCTTTCCGCCAATGGTAACGCAAAGAGCCTCAGGCCTAAGCCTTTTTCCGTGGCAGGAAGCACACTCGTGGCGAGACATGTATTTTTCTTCCATATTAACCCGCTGGGAATCGCCCCAAGCCTCGTTGTAGCGCCGCTTCATGTCGTTAAGCACTCCGGGCCATGGCCTCCTGTATTCGCTGTAGCCTTCACCGCTCTGCTTCCTGTAGACCCAGTTAAGGACAATGTCTTCGTCTCCGTTCCACAGGTAGTCAAACTGCTTTTTGGTAAGCTTGTTCAGAGGAGTGTCAAGTGAAAAGCCGGCCTCCTTTGCTACAGCGGTAAACATAGTCTTGTTCCATTCGCTTTCGGGATTGTAAAAATCAATGCCGCGCTCGTTAAAAGAAAGTGACGGATCCGGAATAATCTTGTCCTTGTCCCACTCCATCTTTTCGCCAAGACCCGTGCATTCAGGGCAGGCACCAAAGGGATTGTTAAAAGAAAAAAGGCGGGGCTGAAGCTCTGGGATAGAAATTCCGCAGTCAGGGCAGGCATTCTTCTGGCTAAAGAAAACTTCCTGCTCAATGTAGGCTGCGTTGCGGTCATATGGAGTTCCCTTTGCATCAAGGGCAGCAGTAACGGAAGCATAAGCCTCATCATCCTTGTTCACCCTGCGGAGCACAATGATTACACCGTTGGAACTTTTTAGCGCAGTCTCAACAGAATCGGCAAGCCTCTGCCTAATACCTTCCTTTAGAACTATGCGGTCAACAACAATTTCTATGGTGTGCTTCTTCTGCTTGTCAAGCTTGATTGAATCCTCAAGCTCCACCATAAGACCGTCTATGCGGGCGCGAACAAACCCGCTCTTCTTGGCGTCATCGATTATCTTTACATGCTCGCCCTTCTTGCCACGAATAACTGGCGAAAGAAGCGTAAGCTTTGTACCTTCGTCCCAAGAAAGAATTGTGTCTATAATCTGGTCAACCGACTGCTCCTTAATTTCCCTGCCGCACTTGGGACAGTGGGCCATTCCAATACGCGCAAAAAGCAGGCGGTAGTAGTCGTAAATCTCCGTAACGGTTCCAACCGTTGAGCGGGGGTTCTTGTGAGTAGTCTTTTGTTCAATAGAAATAGCAGGAGAAAGGCCGGAAATAAGATCCACATCCGGCTTGTCCATGCGGCCCAAAAACTGCCTTGCATAAGAGGAAAGGCTTTCCATGTAGCGCCTCTGCCCTTCAGCAAAAAGCGTGTCAAAAGCAAGGGAAGATTTTCCGCTCCCCGAAAGGCCGCTTATAACAACAAGCTTGTTGCGGGGAAATTCCACGCTAACATTCTTTAGGTTGTGCTCCCTGGCACCCTGAACCACAATTTTTTCCCCTTCAACAACGGGGCTTATGGCATTTTTCATGCTATCTTTGCTAATCTTTTTCACGCCAATATAATAGTAAAAATTGCATAAAAATTCAATTGCGGCGTTTTTTTGAATGATCAAAATAATTCTCTGGAGCCCGCCTTTGTGATCTTACTGTGTTCGGCACTACATTACTGGCCAGACCAGGACCCCTACGCCCGATTGGAGGGGCGGCAGGGTTGCTTGCAACCCGTTGCCGTTGCCGTGGTGGGTGAGCTTGTCGAACCCCCAGGCAATGGAGCGAAAGCGGAACCCCGGAAAGCGGGGAAGGCAAAGTAATTAAAGCGTTTGCAAAAGGCATATTTGCCCAGACACAATAATTACCGTCCAAAAAATTATCAAAAAAATTTCCCCTTAACCATTTCCACCTTAACTTTTGTCTTTAAGTTTTTAGTTTAAAGTTTTACACTTGTAAACGAAGGCAGAATCCATTATAATCATGCAATGAATCGCCCAGTCGGAGGTATAAACATGAAATTCATCGATGGCGGAGTTACCGCACCAATAGGGTTCACGGCAAACGGAATCCACTCAGGCTTAAAGGAAAGCCGCAAGACAAACGACACGGCACTTATCTTTAGCGACACAATGTGCACTGCCGCAGGAATCTTTACACAGAACCGCTCACAGGCAGAATGCGTAAAATACACAAGAAAGGTTGTGGCAACAGGAAAGGCCCAGGCCGCTGTATGCAACGTATGCTATGCAAACGCATGCACCGGTGAAGTAGGCTACCAGAACGCTGTCCGCATGGCAACATCAGTTTCCCAGGAAATTGCAAAGACAGGCGTCAGCATTCCAAAGGAAAACATCATCGTATGCTCAACAGGAATCATAGGCCAGCACGTGCCTGTAGAAAAAATAGAAGCCAGCATGCCAACTTTGGTAAAGGGCCTTTCCAAAGAAGGTCACAAGGAAGCCCGCACAGCAATCATGACTACGGATACCCACTTTAAGGAATGTGCCGTAGAAACAGAAGTTGGCGGAAAGACAGTACGCATAGGCTGCATGTGCAAGGGAAGCGGAATGATTCACATCAACATGGGAACAATGCTTTCCTTCGTAACAACCGACTGTGCAATCAGCGCGGAAATGCTGCACAAGGCACTCCTTCTTTCTGCAGAAAAAACCTACAACTGCGTAAGCGTAGACGGCGACACTTCAACAAATGACACCCTTACCGCAATGGCAAGCGGAAAGGCTGGCAACAAAGAAATAACAGGCGAAGGTGCAGACTTTGACGCATTCATGGAAGCACTCAATGCGCTCAACACCGTAATGGCAATGAAAATTGCAGCAGACGGTGAAGGAGCAACCCACCTTGTTGAATGTACCGTAAACGGAGCCAAGGACGAAAAAACTGCCCGCGGACTTGCAAAAGCCGTAATCTCTTCAAGCCTTGTAAAAGCCGCAATCTACGGTCGCGATGCAAACTGCGGACGCATACTCTGCGCACTTGGCTACTCTGGCTACGACTTTGAGCCTTCAAAATGCTCGGTATTCTTCTCCGGCAAAAAGAACTCAGACCGCTATGCAGATGCCCTCACAGACGGAATCACAGAGGTTGCGTCAAAAGACCCGGCAGAACGCATAGAAGTTGTCCACAATGGCGTAGGCCTTAGCTTTGACGAAGAAAAAGCCACCGCCATCCTTTCTTCCCAGGCAGTAGAAATAGAAGTAAACCTTGAAGACTCTGGATCCTCCACCGGACGCGCATGGGGCTGCGACCTAACTTACGACTACGTAAAAATAAACGGCGACTACAGAAGCTAACAATAATTTTAATACAAGGGGGGGGAAAGCCTTCCCCCTGGCCTCAGCCCAAGGTCTTCGGCACACCCCCTTCTGCGGGCTCAATCGCCGCCCGCAACGCCCGCTCCAACCACGAGTCGCTCCACAAATGCCGTAAGGGGCAAACAGGCAAAGCAAAAAAATCGACAGTTTCCACGGACGCAAAGCCTGCCTAAGTGCCTATATCTTTGCACACCGCCCCTTCGACAAGCTCAGGGAACACCTTCGACAGCTCAGGGAACACCTTCGACAAGTTCAGGGAACAGCCGTCACCCTGAATTTATTTCAGGGTCTGTTCCGCAACAAAATACCTGTTTTCCAAACAAGACACTTCCGTCATTTGCTCCGCTTTGTCGCGTCTTCCGCTACCCCCTCTACAGGAGGCAAGCCCCCCGTAACGCCCCCTTTGTTTCTATGCTAATCAACTGGAAATAACTTTTTCCCCTTGCAAAACATTTCAAAAAAATGTATAGTCAAGCATAGGCTCAATTACTTTTGGTTCTTGCCTCTTGGCAAAGAAAGATACAATCACATTTACATTTTTAAGGAAGGAAAAATGGGTATTCGTGGCGAACTTTTTACAACACAGGAAATTGTAAACAACAGGTCGTATTTTTTTAACGTAAAGGAAAACCGTAACGGCGACGTATTTTTGCAGATTGTTGAAAGCAAACTCCGCGACGGTGAAGATGACCGCCGTGCAATCGTAGTCTTTGCGGACGACATGCAGAAGTTCCTTAGCGGACTTGACGATTCCCTCAAATTCATAGAAAAAGACAACAAGGAACGCGCAAAAATCCGCAAGGAAAAGAAAGCCGCAAAAGAAGCAAAGGCAGCCGCAGAAAGAGTTGACGATGACGGAAACCCAGTAAAGGTAATCTACCGCCGCAAGGGAGAAAGCCGCCTTGTTGCAGAACGCCGCGCAGAACGTGAAGCAGCCCGCCAGGACGCACGCGCAATCCGTGCAGAGCAGGAAGCCAACGGAATCAAGAGAAGCGGCCGCGTAATCCACGTAACAAGCAAGCGCGAAAGCGAAGACGACGGCGAATACTAATAGCTAAAAAAATTAATGTTCAGCCATATATTTTTTGATTTGGACGGAACCCTCACAGACCCGGCGCTTGGAATAACAAATTCTTTTTCCCACGCGCTAAAAGAAATGGGCAGGGAAATTCCGTCCTACGCTACCCTCTGCTCCTTTATTGGACCGCCCATAAAGGAAAGCTTTGCAAGCCTTGGCTTTTCCACGGAAGAAACTGAAGAAGGCATAAAAAAGTACCGCGAGTATTTTTCTACAAAAGGACTTTTTGAAAACAAAGTCTACGAAGGAATCCCGGAACTTTTGGCAGAGCTAAAGGCGGCAGGAAAAAAACTCGTAGTTACAACTTCCAAACCTGAAGCTTTTTCCATACAGATTGCAGAGCACTTTGGCTTTGCCCAATACTTTGACGCCATCTGCGGAAGCACCATGGACCAGACAAGGGCAACAAAGGCAAGCGTAATAGAATATGCCCTTGGCAAAACCGGCATTCAGGACAAGAACATGGTCCTTATGGTTGGCGACAGAGAGCACGACATCTTTGGCGCAAAGCAGAACGGCCTAAAGTCTTGCGGAGTCCTCTTTGGTTACGGAACAAGACAAGAGCTAGAAAAAGCCGGTGCAGACTTTATTGCAAAAGACATAAGCGCTTTAAAAGCAATCTGCATGGAAAATTAACATTAGACCGTAAAATTCGGACTTGATAAAAAACCTACGCCCGATTGGAAGGGCAGACATCCCGCGTCCCTACAATCAGGCGTAGGTTGCAAAAAAATTTTCCAAGCCTTGACTTCCATAACAAAAGTTGTATACTCGAATAGGTAAGCAGCAGGACGAGGAGGAAAGTGATGAGTCCCAAAAGAGTTGGTTTTGTTGAGGCGGTAAAGCTTTATTTTTATAATTACAGCAATTTCTCTGGACGCTCAACGGAAAGTGAATTTGGATGGATTATTCTTTTTAACATGCTGGCAAGCATTCCATTTGAAATTCTTGACTTAATTGTCTTTTTAACAACTAAATCGCTCATCTATACATTTATTCCGTCCGCAATTTGGGTTCTTGCTACCCTGGTTCCTAACCTTAGCCTTTGCACAAGAAGGCTTCACGACACAGGACATTCAGCATTGCTACTTGTAGTCTCCATGATTCTTCCTCTAGTTGCCCTTATGGTATTTTTCTGGAGTCTGGTTCTTGCCATAGTCTTGTGGTTTGCGTCTTTTGTATTGTACATAGTTTTAATAATATTCTTATTCATGTCACCAGACAAAACGAACAAATGGGGAGAACCGGCAGAAAGTTTGGGACCCAAAAACGGAATCGTATACGGTGAGAATAAGGAGAGTGATGCAACGGTAATAAATTCCACCTCCTTTACCTACGACGAATAGTTTTTCCCACGACGTTTTTTTCTGTGCGGCCTTACTTGAGATAAAACCTACGCCCGATTGGAAGGGCGGCAGGGTTGCTTGCAACCCGTTGCCGTTGCCGTAGGCAATGGAGGCGAATGCCGGAACCCTGGAAAGCGGGTAAAAATTGCCTCCATGCAATTTTTACCCGCGAGTTTTCCTTCGTAAAACTCGCCAGTTCCTATGCCAAGATATGACGCGCCCTCCATGGCGCTCCTTATTTGCGATGGGGAAAAATTGCATGGAGGTCTGACCGGCACGGAGTGGCGGGCACAGTTAAAAATGCAATTCCGTCCGGAAGAAAAAAAAGAATTTTATTGCTTGTCTTTTGCAAAGCACATGCGCTGGATTGGGGAAGGGCCTAGTTTTGCGCAGGCTTCAAAGTGGGCTTGGGTTGGGTAACCCTTGTGCTTTGCGTAACCGTAGCCCGGATAAAGCTGGTCGTATTTTACCATAAGGCGGTCTCGGCCAACCTTTGCAATTATGCTTGCGGCCATTACGCAGGGAAACTTTCCGTCTGCCTTTACAACTGCATGTGCATCGCAACAAAGCTGCGGGGGAACATAAAGCCCGTCCACTATTGCCAGGATGTTTTTGTTTTCCGAAAGGTTTGAATCAAGCCCTTGCGAAGAAAGCCAGGCGGGCAAATTTTCCTTCATCATAAAAAATGCACGCTTCATTGCAAGAAGGCTTGCCTTTAGAATGTTAAGCTCGTCAATTTCCTTGTGGCTTGCAAGACCAAAACCCCAGCATGCCTTTTGCTTTATAAGTGCCTCTGCCGCCTCGCGCTTTTTTTCCGAGATTTTTTTGCTGTCGTTAAGCATTTCAAGGGGAAAGTCCTTGGGCAAGATTACGCAACCCGCGCTAACAGGACCTGCAAGCGGACCACGGCCAGCTTCGTCAAGCCCCGCAAGAAGTGGGTAGCCCTTGGTAAAATCAAGCTCCTCTGGCGAAAAGAGTTCATTACTGCCCTTACTGCCAGCCTTCAAAATTGTTCCCCTTGTTTACAAGCACGAATGAATCGGCCTCGTTCCAGACGGCACCATGTGTCTTGGACTTTGCGGAAAGCTTTGCGTAAAAGTTGTTTTCTTCCAAGCTTGCCTTTGACTTTACAAGTTCAATTGCACAGCCAAGATTTGCTATGATGGAGAAATCTGAAGCGCTTACGTCCACATCTCCCTTGACTACGTTAAAGTTTACGCTGTCCAAAGAGCTGGAGGTTGAGCGTATGTTGCGGCAGACAATCTTTCCGCCAGAAGAAGAAAGGCATGAAGAATACTTTTGTGCGTTTACGGTAAGGCCTGTTGCAGTAAATGCCAAATTTGAATCCACGCTGTCTACAAGAATGCCGTCTCCGGGGAATACGCCAGAAAGTTCGCAGCCTTCAAATTCCACATTTGAATTTTTTATCTGCAAAAGGTTCTTGGACTCTTTTGAGCTTTGCCTCTTGCTTATGTTCAAGTCCTTAAAGCTTGCCTTTGAGCCTGCAATGCTTAGTGAACCTTGGCCTGTAAATTCAATGGAGCTTTCAAAGCCTATGATAAGGCAGTCGCGGTTTATCTGAATTTGGCTTGAACAAGGAACGTCGCCCTGGACATGGAGGATTGCGTATTCACAGCTGTTTAGTGCTTCTGCAGCCTGCTCAAGACTTGTGAAGGGGTGTTCATAAGAGCCCTCCTCGTACATTTCTACATTTTCTCCGCTTGGGGCAGATGCGTTCAGGTAGAAGCTACATTCGTCAAGAATTAGGCGGTATTCTGCAAGGGCACTTTTGTTACCCTTCTTGTCCTGGCAATAAGCCTGAATCTTGTAGAAGGTTGCGCTTTCGTTTACGGAATTAAGTTCCAGAGGCTTACCATTATAGGCCGTAAAATCGCCAGTGTCTATGGAAGCAAAGGCCTTTTCGCTTGCACCGGAGAAGCCTTCTTCGGAAACAAGTGGCTCGCTTACAGAATAGAAGATTGCATCTCCCTCTGGAGCTTCTATTACTATGCTGGAGGATGAAGAGCCCCTCTTGTATTTGCCTGCTGAATGTATTACAGGTGGCTTTGGGGGGAACTTGTCCAGTGTGCATTCAACCTTTACAGGCCCCTGGTAGATTCCGCCGTAGTAAATTCCTGCGGTAAAGCCGTCCTTTATTTCGTCGCCAAAAAAAGTGTCGGCATAAATTTTCTTGTAGAAGCCCTTGGACACGTTGGTTGCAGAAAGGCTTGCCCTGGAAGGCCCAATAAGGAATGGCACTCCGTTCCACTCCTCGTCGATTGAAAAGACTTCGCCGCCGCCGTCCGTGGATTCCTTCTTTAGCTTGGGCATGGGGGGAATTGTGTACGTGGTGATTGGGTTGCCTTTTTCAAAAGAGATGGACTGGAAGCTTACAGTGTGAGGCACTGAGCGGTCAAGCACAATCTTCTGGTGTACGCCGCTCCAGTAAAGGTCGTCTATCTGGTAGATGAGGCCTGTTCCTGTGTAGTAGAAGTTTTCCCAGTCCACAAGAGTGAAGGGCAAATCCTGCTGAAGCTTTTCTGATGTTATGGATTCCTTGTTGTCCAGAGCCGGAACCACGTGGATTACAAAATGCCACTTTCTTCCCTTGGAATCTTCTATGGTACAGGGCATGTAGCGTTCAAGAAGGTTCCTCTTGTCTATAAAAAGCTCTGTTCCCGGGATTGCAGGCTTGTCTCCGTTAAAGAATGAATACTTAAAATCCTTGGGAATGGGGAATGTGTCTCCAGAAATGTAGTTTCTTAGCGGATTCTGGCAGATTGAATCTATAAAGGCCCTTCCCTGCTCGGAAAGATGTGAATTCTCGTTGGCACTCTCTTGAGCGATTTCAGCGGAAGCATCCCCTTCTGCAAGGTCTGCAGCGCTATTTTTTACGGTATATTCAACTGTAAAGTCGTCGCGCCTTGAATCCGGGTAAACTGCCGTAATGCGGATTTTTACATTGCCAGTTTCTTCTATTACAACCGGGCGGTCGTAGGCAAAACCAGACACAAGAGGGTCGCTGCCTGTAAGTGAGTAGTAAATTCCGCAGGGCTCATGGTTGTCTATAACCAAAGCCTGCACGTTCTTCCACTCACCTTGAAGTGGGCTTAAAATGTCCTCCTGCGTGAGGGAAAACACAGGGAATGCAAAAAAAATACCCATTGCGCAAAAAAGGCATGAGGATGCCACGCGCTTTTTGAGAATTCCCGCCAATTTTCCAATCAAAATATTCACTCCGCTACCTGCTATTAAATGCGTCTTCAAGAACCGGCTTAAGTTCCGGGGAAGAAGCGTAAAACTGCTGCTCCCTCTCTTCCGGCGTAAGGCCTACCAGTTCATGACTGTTATAATTTATCCATCGGTTTTTATCGGGTGATGGAACAGGTATTTTTCTGCAGCAATAGTCAGGAATTATGGGAAGGACTGGCTTGTAGGAGTAAACCTTGTAGTCATGGACGGCAACCTTTATGTTTTCGCGGGGAATGCCCTTTTCCATGATGATTTTTACCAGGTGGTTAAGGGTAAGGCCTGAATCGTAGATGTCGTCAACGATAAGAACCTTGTCTCCCTGGCGCAGGTATTCCGGGGAATAAGTCCAGCCGTCAACACGGACTGCGCTCTGGCTGTTTACGTCGGAATAGCTTCTGGCAACTACTGCCGCATAAAGTATGTTCTTCTTGCCGTTAAGGGCAACCTTGTAGTATTCGCTTATGACGTTTGCCATGTATGCCCCGCCCCTGAGCGAAGCATAGATAACGTCCGGCACAAAGGCGTCCTCAAAATAGAGCTTGTGGGCAAGCTTTAGGGCATTGTTTCTTACGGTCTCATAGGTCAAGAATTCTTTCATAGTATTCACCTCGTTTGTATTGGGTCAAATAATAAAAACAACATCATGCAGGCAGCCCCACTGTATGTTCAGCTCCAGCAGGCACGGCAGGGATTGGAGGGGCGGCGAAGCCGTTCCGAACTCGCAGCGCAGCTTCGAGCGAGGAATGGAGCGCGGTTAGCGCGGAACCCCGGAAAGCCCCTAGCAAAAAAAACTGCCGCAGAATAATAGAAAAAATCCTATTTTTCCACCTTTTCCACCAGCAGTGGCTGCACGTCAGAAGCTATTTTCCTGGGCTTGTTAAAGTGCACGCTAAGGCTTTCTCCGTCGCTGTTTACGATTATCTGGGTTGCATTTCCCCTTTTTCCGCTAAGAAGAAGATTTGCAATGCCATCCTCTATGTCCCTCTGAATTAGGCGGCGCATAGGGCGGGCCCCCATGGTTGGCTCGTAGCCATTTTCCACCATGAATTCGCGGGCCTTGGGCTTTAGGACTATGCTTAGCTGCTGTTCCATAAGACGGTCTTCCAACTCCCTCATCTGTATGTCAAGGATTGCGTTCACCTCTTCCCTTGTAAGGGCGCTAAAGACAACTACGTCGTCTATGCGGTTCAAAAGTTCAGGCGGCATAAGCTTCTTTAGCTCTTCCATTGCGCTGGCCTTAAGGTCTTCGTAGGGAAGGAGCCCCTCTTTTGACGATGCGAATCCCATGCGTGAATCTGCACCAATCTGGCGGGAACCTGCGTTGCTTGTCATGATTATGACGGTGTTGCGGAAGCTTACCGTGTGGCCAAGGTTGTCGCTAAGTTCGCCCTCTTCCAAAAGCTGGAGCAGAAGGTTAAAGATGTCCGGGTGGGCTTTTTCTATTTCGTCCAATAGAACGACTGAATATGGATGCTGGCGCACTTTTTCCGTTAGCATTCCGCCCTCGTCGTAGCCTATGTATCCAGGCGGGGCACCTACAAGGCGGGATGCGTTCTGCTTTTCCATAAAGTCGCTCATGTCCACGCGGATAAGGGCATCTTCCGTGCCAAAGAGAAATTTTGCAAGGGCCTTTGCAAGCTGGGTCTTTCCAACGCCGGTAGGTCCAAGGAAGATGAATGAACCGACAGGCCTTTTTAGGGAAGATACACCGGCACGGCTTCTGCGGACTGCGCTGCTTATGAGGGAAATTGCCTCGTTCTGGCCAACAACGTCATTGTGGAGGTGTTTTTCCATTTCCAAGAGCTTCTTTGTCTCGCCCTTGTCCAGCTGTTCAACGGGAATTCCTGTCATGGTGCTTATTATTGCGCAGACATCTTCTTTTGTTACCGTCTTTCTTCCCGAAAGGCCCTTTTCCTTCCACTTGGCATTGAATTCGTCTTTGCGGCGGCGGAGTTCTGCTACCTTGTCGCGGACAAATGCGGCCTTTTCGTAGTCCTGGTCCTGAACAAGCTGGCGCTTTTCTTCGGAAAGCTGGGCAATGGTCTTTTCTAGTTCTGCAAGTTCCGTTGGAGGCTCTGTTTCTTCTATTTTTTTTGCGGCACCCGCTTCGTCAAGTATGTCTATGGCCTTGTCCGGCAAAAAGCGCTCTGCTATGTAGCGGCGGCTGTACTTTACGATTAGCTCGGTAACTCCGTCTTCGTATTTTACGTGGTGGAATTCCTCGTACTTCTTCTTTAGTCCGTCAAGGATTTCCATTGATTCAGCTTCTCTGGGTTCTTCCACAAGCACCTTCTGGAACCTTCTTGCAAGGGCACTGTCCTTTTCTATGTACTTGCGGTATTCCTTGGTTGTGGTTGCACCGATTATCTGGATTTCTCCGCGGCTAAGGGCTGGCTTTAGCATGTTGCAGGCATCCATTGAGCCTTCCGGTCCACCAGCACCAATGATTGTATGAAGCTCGTCTATAAAGAGGATTATGTCGCGGTTTTCCTTAAGCTCCTTCATTACCCGCTTAAGGCGCTCCTCAAATTCTCCGCGGTATTTTGTTCCTGCAATCATGGCGGCCAAATCCAGGCAGAGCACCCGCTTGTGCAAGAGGCAGGCTGGAACTGTACCCTTTACAATATGGTGTGCAAGTCCTTCCACAACGGCTGTCTTTCCAACACCAGGTTCACCAACAAGAACCGGATTGTTCTTTGTGCGGCGGCTAAGGATTCTTATTACGCGGAGGATTTCTTCCCTGCGGCCAATTACCGGGTCTGCATCTTCGTCAGCGGCTTCTTCGGTAAGGTCCCTGCTAAAGTG
Source organism: Treponema sp. UBA6988 (assembly GCA_002448445.1). GTDB lineage: Bacteria > Spirochaetota > Spirochaetia > Treponematales > Treponemataceae > Treponema_D. Next base: position 11,587 of record DJYC01000009.1, on the reverse strand, counting down.
GGCAAGCATTCCGTTCTTGTTGAACTGGCGGCGCTGCTCACTTCCGTCGGACATGTAGGGAACAGCATCCCCGTTTTCCCTGTAAAAGCCGGATGCGTTGTCCTGCTTGGCTGACGAGGGGACTTTTTTCTGCACGTCAAGAACTACCTGCCTTACCTGTGAATGTCCAATTCCTGCTTTGGCAAAGTAGGTGTTTACAAGCGACTTTTCTTCTGCAACAGCAGCAAGAAGAAGATGCTCTGTTCCCACGTAGTCAGAACCTGTTGAATCCGCCTCTTTTTCTGCGTTTACAAGCAGTGCGTTAAGCCTTGCGGAATGGGGCAAGTCATAAAGCTCCGTATTCGGTATGCGGGCCGTCATGCTCTGCTCTATGGTGAGCTGCATGGTAAGCACGTTTATGCGCATGGCCTTAAGAACAAAATAGCCAAGTCCATCCGCAGACTTTAGAAGGGCAAGCAGAATATGCTCTACGTCTAGCACCTTGGAGCCGATATTGTATGCCTCGTCTGGTCCAAGTGCAATGATAAGGCGCTGGGCGCGAGGAGAAAGTTTCTTTGCCATAAGGCCTCCCTTAGTAAAACTGCAACCTATAGTTAAACTGCAACCTAAAAATTCCGGTTTTCAGAGGCTGCCAAAAACTTAAGATTTAAAACCCCTGTTTCTAAACCATAAGCTTTATATTTTCAAACGCTTCCTGCAAAATAAGTGCACGGAGCCTTCCGTTCTTTTTTACAGTACCGCTTACGTCTTTTTCAAAATTGAACGAACCGTTCTTTAGCACGTATTCAAGATGAGCCTCCTGAATGCGGTAAAGAAGGGCAAAAAGCACGCTGTCGTCTATGCCAGTCAAAAGGTTCATGTCCAGTGCCCACTTTACGGCGCTTATGATTTCCACAGCTTCCCGCAAAGGAACAAAAATGCTAGACCTTGCCAAAGCCAATGCCCGGAACAAAAAATTCCGTATGTCGCTTGGCATGGAAGACGCACATTCGCTACGGGCAGAACGCTCGTATTCCACAAGCTTCTTTGCAGCAGAAGCAATGGAAGTCATCTGGTCAAATTCGGTGCCGGACTGGCTGTCCAGAGAGCGTATCTCGTAATAGGCTCCCAAAGACGAGCCCTTGCCAATGCCGCTTATAAATCCGGTTGAACCAGAACCGTATGCCGCCGCAAAGCCTATGCCCCTCTCGTTCATCTCCATAATAAGACTGCCTATTCGTCCCAAAGCGGAAATTGAAGGCAGATGAACCTTAAGCGAAATCTTTTCCCCGCTGCCTGCATCGGTCAGGGAAGAGGTAAGGTAGCCAAAGTCGTAGCTTGCCGCAAACTGAACGGACTTCTGCAAGCCGCTGTCAACGTCCTTTGCAAGCTTTACCGCCTTGTCAAATTCCATGCCTGCAACAAACGACGATATGCGCACATGGTCCACAACATTCACCGTACAGGAAACGCGTCCGTCCGTACGCAGGATTATGCCTGTGTCTTTAGTGGCAGAAGAAACCTCCGCTGGCGTAATGATTCCCCTTTCCTCAAGAATGTGGCTGCTAAGAAGATCCAGCTTGTCTGCCTGAATGGCCTGAAACTTCTCTCCGTTTTCCAGATGGTTAAAGGCATCAAAGACAAGCGACTGAACCCTTTCCGCATCCCTGCCCTTCATCTTTACAGGAAAAGGAAAATTTGCCAGGTTGCGAGCAATGCGGACTTTTGTGGAAAGAACTACATCCGCTTCGCTGCCCTTGTCCGTATACCAGGCATCGCTTTCCGTTTCCATTATTCGGCTCCTCCGTCAATTCCGCCCTGCTCAGGCTGATTTTCCATGTCATCCCCGCCGGAAACAGGAGATTTTTCCAGTGCGTGAAGGTAGTCCCTGTACATGGCAGCCTTTTCGTAATCTTCCGAAGCAACGGCATCGTTCAGCTTGTTCTGCAGGGCAATCCTGTCGTTAAGGACTGAATGTACACCGGAAAGACGCTCTGGCATTGAACCTGTATATGATCCGCTTATTCCGTTCTTCCTAAGCAGAGTCTTTATGTCTTCCTTGAATATAGCGTAGCATTCCGGGCAACCAGCCTTGCCTGTTTTCCTAAGCTCTACGATTCCCATGCCGCAGACTGGACACATGCGCGAATTTTCAGCGGCAATCCTGCGGCTAAAGGCATTGATTTCCCTAAAAAGATCCCCGATTGAAGACTCTATGCTCTTGGGGTCAGGGCTTATTCCGTGTGCAAGGGCACATTCCCGGCATATACTGATTTTCCGCTTCTGTCCGTTGCCATTCACCTGCTCCATAAAAATAACAGCCTCTCGTTCATGGCAAAAATCACAAATCATAAAAACCTCATCTTCCAAGGGATTCTCACTTTAAGTATACTGCTTTTTACAGTTTACGCAAAGTGTCAAGCGGCTTTTCTCGGCCAGCTTTTACCGCAGGAATGGCCGACACCGCAAGAGAAAGCAAAAGAGTGCCAAAGGCAATCACCAGCAATTCCTTAAAGGGAACTGAAATTGGTATATCCTGAAGATAGAATGCAGGATCCAGCAGCCTTACCCCCTTAAAAGAAGAAAGGTCTGCATTAAACAAAATATACAAAAATTTTACGAAAAAGTTTATTATTTTTTCCATAAAATTTATTATTGTGTTTATGTTAACACCCGCAAGCAGCCCCAGGGGTATTCCAAGCAGCACCCCTCCGCAGCCGGCAGAAAAACCCGCAAGCAGGAAAGCCACGGTTATGCCGCCGGCACTTCCGCCAACGCTCTTAAGGATTGCAATTTCCTTCCTTCTTTCCATTACAATCATAACCAAAGCGGAACTTATGTTTACGCTTGCAACAAGGACAATCAGCAGCATAATAAGAAGCAAAAGTGCCTTTGTGGAAGAATAGTTCTGGTACTGGGCAGAGTTCAGGTCATTCCAGGTCCAGACGGTAGCCCCCTCAAGCTCCTCGTTACCAGCAAAGCCAAATACGTCGTCTATAACGTGGTCCTTTACCTGCATAAGCTCAGGGGAAAATGAATCGGCAGTCTTAAGCCCAAAAACAAGCTTGGAAGACGCAGGGGAAAAATTAGCAAGTCCTGCCTCAAGCGGAATAAAAACCCAAAGCGCATCAAGCTCCTGGTAGCCGGAAGAAACAATTCCGGAAACCGTAAAGGGAACCATGCGGGGGCTAAGCGAACCACCTGCAGTCTTGTTCACGCAGATAAGGCGCAGGCTGTCACCGGCATGAAGCCCAAGGTCGTCAGCAATCTTCTTGCAAAGGATGGCCTTGTTTTTCCCGGACGAATCCTCATTCATGTCTACAGAACCTTCCACCACGGTAAAAAGAGAAGCAAAAGCCTTGTTGGCACTAAAAATGTCCCCCTGAACCGCACGCACGCTGGCACCAGAACGGGAAGACTTACCCGCAGCCAGGGCAGTTGAATCAAGCTCTGGAAAAGCGTCAGTAACACCTTCAACAAGGGAAAGTCGCTGGGCAATGTCATTGCAATCCTTTTCCGTAATCTTCCCGCCGTATTTCTCCTGCCAGGCAGACATATCAAGAAAGACTGCAATATCCTGCGAACAAAGCCCGATAAGCCGCCCAGTAATGCCCTGAATCATACCGTCGCTTATAACAAGAACGGAAACAAGAGGCACAAGGCTAAGCCCAATGCAGAGCAAAGCCCCCGCAAGACTCCTCTCGCCGTTGCTCTTTCTGCCGGAAGAAGAAGAAGGCGAGCTTTTTGGAAAGAGAATCCTTATTGCATACAAAAGACTGGATGCCAAAGTCATTGATTTTCCCCCGGATTTTCAGCGTCCGCAGCCCCGTCTGCAGAAGAAAGCTTTCCGTCCTTTATAAAGTAGCGCACATCCCCCTTGGAAGCAAGGTTCATGTCGTGGGTAACAAGTATAAGGGTCTTTTTGTACTTGTCCGCCATGCTGAACAAAAGGTCTCCTATAAGAGCCGCGTTTGCCGGGTCAAGGTTTCCGGTCGGCTCGTCCGCAAGAATAAGCTCCGGGTCGTTAACAAGGCAGCGCGCAACCGCAACCCTCTGCCTCTCACCGCCAGAAAGCTCAGACGGAAGATGGTTCATGCGGTCCTCAAGCCCAACGTCGCGCAAAAGTGACTTTGCCTTTTCTATAGCAAGCTTCTTTTTTTCGCCCGCCATGTAGCAGGGAAGAAACACGTTCTCCAAAGCGGTAAAATCCTTAAGCAGGTAGTGGAACTGGAATACAAGCCCCAGAACCTTCTGCCTGTAGTGGGTAAGCTCCTCCTCCGCCATGCTTGCAACCTGAATGCCGTCAACAGTAACAGAACCGCAGGTAGCGCTGTCCAAACCGCCGATTATATTCAGCAGGGTAGACTTTCCGCTGCCGCTCCTACCAACAATCACGCACTTGGAGCCACGGGTAACGCTCATGTTAAGGTTCTTCAATATAGTAAGGCTTTCTATCTGAGTACGGTAAGTCTTTTCCAAATTCTCCACGCGAACAATTATATCTTTTGAATCACTCATCCCTAAGAACCTCCGAAACATTTAGCTTTAGGATTTCACGCCCCGCAAGCCACGAAGAAGCAAGCGAAGAAAATATGCCAAAGAAAAATATAGCAGCCACCTCGCTGAACACGGTACGAGCCGGAATGGAAGCGTATATCCTGAACATAGGGTTTTCTGAAACATAAGAGGCATTTGCAGGATTGGTCAGCATAATAAAAAAGTAGGTAGCATAAAACTGAAGCTTGGAAAGGAACATAAAGACGCTTCCCATGTTTGCGCACAAAAGCAGGCCAGCAATAAGACCTGGAACTGCGCCGAAAAAGCCCGTGGTAAATCCCTTCACGATGAAGACTGCCTGAACCTGGGGCTTTGTTCCGCCAAGAGCACTAAGAACTGCAATCTCCTCGCGCCTCTCGTAAACCATCCTCCGCATGGCATTGTATATGTTAACAGCAACCACCACAAAAATAAGAAGAACCAGAAGCATTATGATGTTCTTTTCCACGCGCAGGGCACCAAAAAAGGAGCGGTTAAAATTCCTCCAGCTTTCAACCTTGGCAGAAGGGAAGGCCTTTTCCACACCGCTTATAAAAAGTGCATCACGTGAAGAATCGGCAAGCTTCACGCCAATCACCTTCTTTGCACCCTTCCCAAAATTAGCCTGACCAGCCTCCGTGTTTATAAATGAAAAGCTTGCATTTATGTCCGAATAGCCGCAGTGGAAAATTCCCGCAACCGTAAAATTCCTGTCGGAAGAAAAAAGGCTAACGTCGCTTGAACCGCTAAGGGCAAAAATATTAATGCTGTCGCCAACCCTAGCCTTAAGCAAACGGGCAAGCTCGCTACCAAGAACGATTGAATCCGGGGCAGACAAGTCAAAGGAACCGGAAACCATGTGAACCTCGGAAGCAAAGCCGGGGTCGTCTGTCATAACGTCCTTGCCAATGGCACGGATCAAAGCCGCACTCTCGCTGCCGGAAGGGCCAACCACCAAAGCCTGGGCCTCGTAGAATGAAGTGCTGCCCCTAACCTGCACCTTTTGGCCTTCACACCAGGCACAAAATTCCTCGTAGTCATCCTGATTTTCCACGCGGACATGATAGGAGCTTATCTCCATAATCGCGTCTATGAATTCCATCTGGAATCCGTTCATCACGCCAATTACAACTATGAGCGCAAGCACGCCGAATCCCACCCCCAAAGAAGCAAGGGCGGATGTTACCGCAGTGCGCCCCTTCCTGTCCACCTTGCTGAACCTTCTGGAAACATAATAAATCCACTTTAGCGAAGAAAAAATCTTCCTACCTGTCATCAAATTTTCTCCTGTAGCTTTCGCCGCCGTTTGAATAGGCAATCTCCTCTACCTTTACGCCATCCTTGTAAACGGCCTTTATAGAAAAACCTCCGTCAAAATAGACGGTTTCAGTATAGTTTTCGTTCTTGCTGTATACAGTCTCCATCCTAAGAACCCCGTCCTCATAAAACTTGCAGTCGGGAATGTCCGAAGACGGCTTGTATGTATACACGTTCTTTCTCGTAAGAAAGGCATCCTTGGTCATAGTCTGCCGCAGGGGATCCATCTTCTTAAAGAAAAGCCTCTCCTCTTCGGAAAGAACCCTGTCGCTGCCGTCAAAAGAAGAAAGCCTCGTCTTTACAAGAAGCTTTTCCTCCTTCTTGCTCTCCTCATCCGTAACAACATCGTAAAAGTCTATGCGCATGGGATTGCCCCGGGAATCAAACTTAACGTCCTGAATCTTCTTCTTCTCAAAGTCCTCGTCCCAAAGGCTAACCGGCGTCCTTGAATACTGGTCAAGAGGCCTTGAAGGCACAGGCACGGACTTTCCGCCCGAATTCTGACCGGAAGCCTCTCCCCTCCTCCCGCCTGGATTTTTCTTCAAAAAGCCACCCTTTGGCAGCGGATCGCGGTAAAGATAAGTCTTCCTGTTTGCAATAAAAGGCAGCCCCGCCCCCTGCTTCCAGGAGATTTTTTCCGTCTTCCTAAAGGCCTCGTCAAAAAGAGTACGCGTAACATATTCACCGTTAACGCTAACAATCCCCCTGCCACCGTTCACAGAAGGCGTAAGTGCAAGCTGCTCATCCCCATACTCAAAAAGCCTAAGCTTGCCGCTGGAATTCTTGTACTGCACCGCAACAGTGCCCAGCGTGTCAAGAATGCTGTCGTCCACCGGAATGGAAGCGTCGGACGGAACAAGAGCCCTGTTGTATGAATCAAGCACGCCAATAATTTCCTTCCTCACATCCTGCTTAACGTTAACAGAAAGCCCATCCTTCTTAAAGGCAGAATCAAAGCGGGCCTGCCATGGATGAACCTGAGGAAAAAGCAAATAAAAGGAAAGGATTACCGCTTCAAAATCCATACGCAAAAACCGACAACCCCACGAACCGAAAGCCCTAAAGCACCCTACAAAGCCTTAGAGCCCAAGGAATTCGTCAAGATATGAATCCGGGTCAAAGAAAGAAATGTCGCCGTATTTTTCACCTGTGCATACAAAAGCAAAAGGAAGCCCCAGCTCCTTACCAATAGGAACAAGAGCACCACCCTTTGCAGTAGAATCGTACTTTGTAAGGACAACGGCATCAAGACCAACAGCCTCGTTAAAGACCTCCGCCTGCCTAAGCGCATTCTGCCCCGTAGTAGCGTCCACCACAAGAATCTTCTTGTAGCAGCCAGAATCAGCCTTGGAAGAAGCAACACGGTCAATCTTCTTAAGCTCGTTAACAAGATTCTCCTTATTGTGAAGCCTTCCCGCAGTATCTGCAATCACAAGACCGCCGCCTGCTGCCCTGCAAGCCTCCCCCGCATCAAAAACAACGGAAGAAGGATCGCTACCCATCTGGTGCCTAACAACGCGAATGCCAAGCCTCTCACCGTGCATGGAAATCTGGTCAACAGCCGCCGCCCTGAATGTATCGGAAGCAGAAAGAATCACATTTGTACCTTTATCCGCATAAAGCTTTGCAATCTTTGCCGCACTGGTAGTCTTTCCCACGCCGTTAACGCCAAGAATCATCCAAACGTTCACCTTACCGTCCTGAATTTCAAGATTTGCCCGCCTCAAATGCGGAAGCAGCATCTTCTTAAGCTCCTCAAGGGCTGAATGCTCGTCAAGGGACTTATTCTCGCGGCATTTTTCCTCAAGCGAATCAATAATCTCCACCGTAGTCTTAGCGCCAATATCGCCTTCAATCAGCGCATCCTCAAGGTCCTCAAAAAAATTCTCATCCTGAATCTTACTGCGGCTAAAAATCGACTTTACTTTCTCCGCAAAAGAAATTTTGCCCATGTTCTACTCCATTCACTTCCTTCCATTCTAACAATTTATGGACAAAAAAGCAACGCAGGAACAAGACATATTATAGTAGATAATTTTATTTCTTTTTTGGAGCTAGACCTCATCTTTTACCGCCAGCCCCACCCCAAACCGCACGCCAAACTCATATCCGGCTTTCCGGGGCTTGCCCCCTAACCGGGCGCGGTGCTCCGCACGCCTTCGGCCCCCTCCAATCCGCGCTACAGGCCTTTCGGGAAAGAAAATGCCAACAGAAAAAGCAAAACTTCGGGATAAAATATACAAAATTTGCTACAAAGAAGAACGAACCAAGCGGAAGCCCCTCATTGAAAAACTCAGATGCGGACGACCATCGTTATGACGATTCGATATCGGGCAAAAAGCCAATGGATGGAAAGAACTTCCTCCTCTTGCAGCACGCACTAAATTCGTCGGTCTATCAATTTCTTTAGGTACCGTAATATGAATTACAGTTACTCTAGCACGCGACGAATTTGAAAATTCATAAACTGGACCTGTCGACGGGGTTGCATTGTCTATCCCACTATTATAGACATCCCAGCACCATTCACTTACATTTCCTGTCATGTCGTAAAGATTAAGTTCATTTGGTCTCTTTGCTTTTACCTCATGAGTCGTTTGGTTACTATTAGCGGGATACCATGCATAGTATTCTAAGCTTTCACTGTCGTTACATCCTGCATACTTATTTGGATTCTCCTTAGCACAACCAGAAGCTCCTCCACGGGCTGCATATTCCCATTCCACTTCCGTAGGCAAGCGGTAGCCGTTTGCGGTAAAGTCGCATGAAGCGGAATTCCACACAGCATTGTCATCTGTCGGAACACTTCCCCATTCATCAGGGTCCGTAGCTCCGTTTATCCTATAGCAGGGTGTAAGCCCTTCCGCAATGCTGCGTTTGTTGCAGTAGACAAGTGCATCGTACCAGCTTACACTATAGACTGGATAGTTTTCACCAACTCCATAAATGGTGCTGGGTTGGTTTCTTCCGTAGCTGCAGTATTGCTCGTACTCGCCCTGCGTCACCTCGTGTTCGCAAATGTAGAAAGAGGATATTGTTACCGTACGTCCAGCTACGAACGCACCCCTTGAAATATGAGTCTCCTGATTATAAGGGTCAATCACGGTATATTTATCACCACCTACTACAGTACCGCCTTCAACCTTCACAAAGCCAGGAACTTCAACTACACTTCCGGCTCTTTCCGCAACAGGTGTCGCGTCGTCATCATCAGAGCCCCCGCCACCTCCACAGGAAGCCAGAAGAGCACCGACCGCGAGCATTACATAAAACCATACACTTTTTTTCATAAACAAATCCTCCGACGTTTTATTTAAAAACAAAAAAAACTGGAAAATCTTAAAAAGAAAAATCCGGGCGTAGTTACAGGTTTTATAAAAACAGACTATGGGCTAATTGCAAATTTTGCCCTGCAGAACAATTCATATCAAGAAAAAACTTTATTCTTACTCCCACACTTTTTTCTATGCAATTTAATTAATTTTAAGTCTGGAATGTGTATATGTCAAGTTTTTTAAGACATTGCTTTAGTGGGCAAAAAAAAAGACACCCCGAAAGGTGTCCATTTCATCCGCCCCCTGCTGGGCTTGAACCAGCGACACACGGATTAACAGTCCGTTGCTCTACCGACTGAGCTAAGGGAGCATTCATTAGCAAAAGAACTTTGCAAATCGAATAATGGTATTATATTGAGTTGGAAAAACTTTGTCAATACGAAATAAGAATTTTTTGCATATTTTTGTTAATTTTCTGTCTCACAAAGCAGCCCCCCCTATTTTTGGGCTATTTTCCTGCACTTCCAAAGGTCAAGCCCCATGTTAAGTACAAAAAAACCGCCCGGAAAAAACTTTCCGAACGATTCCCGAAAAGGGGCTGAGTATAATTTTACCAAAACAGGAGCAAACTCCTATTTTTCTGGATTGTAATACGGTGCGTTCTTGATATCTTTAATCAGCGCGCTGTCGGACACCTTCTTTACAAGCCACACGTCATTCAACCTTTTTCCGTCATAGTAATAGGCCTATCCGTTCTGCAGTGTTACAAGCCCCTCTTTGTTTGTGCAGGTGTATGTCTTGCTAATATTATCAAAATAAAGAGACATAAAATCATTATATATATCATTTGCCAAATCGCCATCTATAATTTTTGCACCGTCCAAGCCCATAAAATCATCCCCTTTCCTTTTACGCACTTCCTAGCATAAAAAATGATACGCATTTCTTCAACATAATCAAGGTGAAAATTCAACAATTACTGCAGTCGGGTTTGACGGGAGGAAAGCCTATATTCTGCATGAGCAAAACTGCATTGCTACAGCCTTCTGGAATTGCATCAGCAGATATTTTAACCATTGCACTTTTGCAGCCAATAAAAAGGCTAAAAAAATGAATAGAAAAGTTTCCATCATTACCCTACAACAGAGTTTACAGTATGCATCCTGCCTCTAAGCGTCCAGTGAAAAATAAAAACAATACATCAAACAAAAAAGGTAGCCGCAAAAAGTCTCACTTCCGTGGGATTAAAAGCTCAACTTTATGCGGCAAGTGGAATATATATGGGTCAGCAAAGAAGAAATGGGATTCATCTTGCTTTAACAGGACAATTATCATTATATCCTTTTTTAGGGATTTGTCAATAGAAAATCCTCAAAAAAGTATATTATTTTCACAAAAAAGGGATTTTCAAAAATAAAAAATTGTGCTATAGTTTTCTTATGGATTCAAAGAGCTCTATTTTTTGGAACAACGTAAAGCAGCAGCTAAAGGCAAAGGGACTTTTGCAGCAGTGGCTCTGCCTAAAAACAGACGTCAACCTGCAAACCCTCAGGAACATGATTTACTACAAACGCTTCCCGGGTGTTGACACCGCATACCGAATCGCCCAAGCTCTTGATTGCCGCATAGAGGACTTGCTCGGTGAAGAATACGCAAACGGAGAATCTTCTTCTATATTACAGGTCCCGCTCTACGACCAGCTGCTGAGCGCAGGAAAGGGCGAATTTCTCCCCGACGAAGACAGCATAAGCGGCTACATCCCAGTTCCAAGCCGGCTAAGGGAATACGCCTCCACAGCCGCAGCCCTCACTGTCCACGGCGACAGCATGGAAAGCACCCTCTTTGACGGCGACATCGTAATCTGCGACGGCATCGGCTGGCAAAACAAGGACGGAATATACGCGCTCCAGTACAAGGGCTCGGGCTTTATAAAACGATTGCACCGCGACAACAATTTGTGGCACATCATATCCGACAACCCGGATTACAAGGAAATGACCGAAAGCGTCCAAAGTACCGACATCCGCATCCTCGGAAAAATTCACTACTCAATACGCCAGCTATAGATTTTTCTTATAATTCTCTTTTTTATTATTTTTGCGGCACTGCCATCTTTACAGCGGTTCCTCTCCCTGCAAAGAAAATATGCCCTTTGTGTGGGCTTTCCGGGGTTCCGCGGGACCCTACCCGCTCCATTGCTGGCGCAACCCGCCTGCGGCGGGCCCCTCCAATCCCTGCCGCATATTAATATGCCATATCCAGCAGCCTTTCACAACCTGCAAGCCATGGGTTTCCGCATAAAAACGCAGGGCCAAGCCTGCCCGAAAGCCTTCTCGCCCTGCATTGTGCCCAAAGGCAGCGTCCCCCGACGCAAGGCACCGAAGGCTACAGAATCCCGCGGATAGGAACCGCGGCCAGATGGAAACTGTTTGTAGTATGTGATTAGATTAAGAAAAATAAAAAAAAGCCGGCGGCCTCCT
>DJYC01000094.1 GCA_002448445.1 Treponema sp. UBA6988 | reverse complement strand
AGGGGGAGACTTCCCCCTCCTGAATTCAAATTATTCAAAACTCTTTTCCCTTGATAGATTTTTTCTAGACAGATGGACTAAAACTTAAAATTGTGATTATATATAGATAGTTTTTAAATTTTAATCGGCAATTGTATAGGAATAAGAATATGGCAGAAAATATGGAAGATCCACGCTTGGATAATGAACACTGGGCGGACGTGCTTGTACAGGCACTCCCTTACTTTAAGCACTGGTGCGGAAAAATCGTCGTTGTAAAATACGGCGGAAACGCTATGCTAAACGAAGACCTCAAGGCAGACGTAATGGAAGACATTGTTCTTCTTAACACGATAGGAATCCACGTGGTTCTTGTCCACGGTGGCGGTCCTGAGATAAACAATATGCTCAACAAAATTGGCAAGGAAAGCAAATTCGTAAACGGCTTGCGCTACACCGACGCGGAGACCATGGAAGTTGTTCAGATGGTTCTTACCGGTAAGCTTAACAAGGACATAGTCGGCATGATTTTGCAGGAAGGCGGAAAGGCTGTCGGTTTGAGCGGTGTAGACTCTGGCCTCTTACGCGCAAAGAAAATTGACAAGGACGGTGCAGACTTGGGCTTTGTAGGAGAGGTAACGGAAGTGAACCCGGAGATTTTGCTTTCGCTTATAGCACAGGGCTTTATCCCGGTAGTTTCTACAGTTGCCCTTGGCGAAACAGGCGACACCAACCGCTACAACATAAACGCAGACACTGCCGCTGCAAAGATTGCAGTTGCCCTTAAGGCGGAAAAATTCGTCCAGCTTACAAACGTTCCTGGCGTGCTCCGGGACGTAAACGATCCGTCTTCTTTGATTCAGCGAATCCACCTGGCAGACGTTCAGGGATTTATAGATGACGGTACGATTGCAGGCGGCATGATTCCAAAGATTGAGTGCTGCATGCTTGCGCGAAACGGTGGCGTTCCACGAACACACATAATTGACGGCCGCGTTCCACATTCACTTCTTATAGAAATGTTCAGCGACCGCGGTATTGGAACGATGATATACTAAAGTTTTTTTACAGGAGAAAGACATGGGTAGCAAAAAGGTTTTGAACAATTACGGTTCATTCGACATAACATTCAAAAACGGAAAGGGCTCAACCCTTACAGACGTAAACGGCAAGAAATACATTGACTTTCTTTCGGGCATTGCGGTTAACTGCCTTGGCCACGGCTACAAACCACTTGTTAAGGCAATAGCAAAGCAGGCTTCAAAGCAGATCCACATCTGCAACTATTTTTTAAGCGACGTTGGTGTTGCCTATGCAGATTCCCTGCTCAAGGCCACTGGCTACAGCGGAGTTTTCTTTGGCAACAGCGGTGCAGAGGCAAACGAAGCTGCAATAAAGCTTGCCCGCAAGTACGGCCAGCTTACAGGCGGAGATTCAAAAAAGACAATCGTAACGCTTGAACGCTCCTTCCACGGACGCACCCTTGCAACAATAAAGGCTACCGGCCAGGAAAAATTCCATCCGGCAAGTTTTGCTCCATACCCGGTTGGCTTTAGGACAATCAAGGCCAATGACTTTGACGGTCTAAAGGAAGCTTTTGACTCCAACACCTGTGCCCTTCTTATGGAATGTGTTCAGGGCGAAGGCGGAGTTATTCCACTGGACAAGGAGTGGGCACAGGCAGCGGCAAAGGCTGCACGTGAAGCTGGTGCTCTTGTAATGTGCGACGAGGTTCAGACAGGAATTGGTAGGACGGGAACTTTCCTTGCAAGCGAACAGCTTGACATAGACGCAGACGTTGTTACCCTGGCAAAGGGAATTGCAGGCGGAGTTCCAATGGGAGCTTGTCTTTTCCGCAACAAAGCGGCAGATGTTTACACTGCGGGAGACCACCAGTCAACATTCGGAGGTAACCCCTTGGCATGTGCGGCGGCCCAGGTTGTGCTTAACACAGTGAACACACCGGCTTTCCTTGCGTCTGTAGTAGAGAAGGGTGAATACACAAGGAAGACCATTGCTTCCTGGAACATAAAGGAAGTAACGGAAATCCGCGGCAAAGGCCTTATGACCGGTGTCCAGATGCAGGACGGAATTAACCCTGCGGAAATAGAAAAGAAGTGCCTTGAAAAAGGTCTTTTGTTCAGCACTGCAGGAGAGCACACTTTGCGCCTTGTTCCTCCGCTCAACATAAGCCAGAAGGAACTTGATGCCGGTCTTGAAATTTTACGCTCCGTTTTGTATCATGACTAAATGAAAAACCGCATAATAGCCGTTCTTTTTGTCATAGCCATAGCAACAATCGCTCTCTTTGTAATACACGAGCAGTATTTTTCCGTGGAAAAGAAAGAAACTGCCGTGTCCAGAATAGTCGTCCCACAGGTGCAGAAGCAGGTGGAGGATGAGGCTTCGGAGGAGCTTTCCCTTGGCACGGAAGAGGGGGTGTCTTCCCTTGTTCCCCTTAAAAGCGACGAAACCCTCTTTGGCACGCTAAGCATGGACTTTGACGGCGACGGCTATGATGACCAGGTGAATGCCATAAAGAATTCATCCTCTCCAGCCATGCAGCTATTGGTTGGACTCTACAATCCTTCTACAAAGGCCTACGAGCGCTCAGCCGTGCTTGTTACAGAAATCCAGCAGGCGCGTACTTTTTCCTATACAGGCATGGATATTACCGGCGACCACCGCACTGCCCTTGTCTACCAAGGTTTTCTGGAAAACGGCGACTCTGTTATGCAGGTATACCACATCCTACGCTCATCGACAGCTGCATCCCCGGTGCTAAAAAGGATTGCATCCCTAAGGGCGGATGGAACCATTTTCATCCAGCAGATAGAGCGCGACGACTCATATATTTCTGACCAGACCACTGGCGCAAGCTACGTAATCTGGGTCTACGGCTCTGACTATGCCAACAAGGAAAGCGCTGACCAGCTCCAGACCCGCTGGGAATGGAACCGCAACAGCCAGCTCTACGAGATAAAGCAGCAGGAGCGCATAACCGGAAACCTTATTGCAGCCCGCGAACTTGCAAAAATCCAGGATGGAACAGTTGCAACCTTTGCAAACTTTTTGGAAGGCCTTTGGTACAAGACCGAAAACCGCGGCTCCCAGGTTCACTACATTTTCTTTGACTGGAACGAAGACCGCCAGATTGTCTTTTTGGACGGTGGCGAAGAAAGCGTCTTTGACTGGCACAATTCAAACGTAAGGCGCAACGGCATGTATATTTCCACCACAAACCTGGAAATAGAGAACCTTCAGCGCCGCATAGACATATCACTAATTTCCACAGACCAGATCCGCATACACGTTCAGGACGACGTCCGCATGTACTTTAGCGAAAGCTCCGTATGGGACGGCTACTACAAGAAGGTAAATTTCACGTCAAAGCTTACAAAAAAAGACGGCAATGAAGAACAGTCGGCAAAAAAATATATAGAAGAGCTGGAAAAGGCATCATCCTGGAAAACTCTGGACGGAACCGTAGTAAAGTTTTCTGACGGAAATTACAGTGCAATCGGTGATGCCGCAAACGACAACGGAATATATTCATCTATCCAGATGGAGGGGCAGTCATTCATCCAGTTCCGCTCCTTTACCGGTACGCCCCTTCTTAGCGGAATATACCTTTTGTCACGCTCTCCCGACGAAGAGGTGGAAGAGGAGGGTGCAATTATCATGAGGCCCTACGTGCTTACCCCTTCCTCCTGCTATCCATCCCGCGACAAAATGCTGGTTCTTACGAGCAACGATTAGCCCGCCGGAAATCAGCCGGCAGGAACTATATCCACCCAGTCTATAAGAATCTGTGCGCTGGCCTTGGACTGGGTTCCAGACTTTATGTTTATTCCGATGAATTTATTCTTTTCCATTGCGTTCTTGTTAAGCTTAAAGGCCACGTTCTTTGAGCCAAGGTTTGCCCTCTTGTCCCTAAAGTTAAGCTCTATGGTATGCCAGCCGGCGCCAATATCGTCAAAGGTAAAGTTTTCAATTGCCCCCTTTAGGTTCACCTTGTAGAGGCTTTCGTTCTTAAAATAGGAAACAAAATTCAGCTTTGCCAGTTCATCGTGGGCCGCAAGTTCTGCCGGAATGTAAATGTGGATGCGCAGAACAGAGCCTGAAAGGTTGTAGACTTGATCCTTGTCGCGGGCTGTTCCCAAAAGAATGCCGTATTCCTTGCCGTCGGAAAGGTCAAGGTTTGCCGTGAGCATGCGGTTTCTGTTGCCGGAGTTTACGAAAGAAACTACGTCCGGGTCATCTGTTGTCTTTAGATAGACGGTCTCGTCGTTCAAATCCTGGCTTCCCTTCCAAACCTTTGTCTTCATTCTGGAAAAGCTGTTTGAAACTGTGGATTTTTCCCTTCCGCTGCCTGATTTTTCGATTACGGACGGTGGAACCGTGATGTTCAGCCTGTCCGGGTCTGCGTATTTTTCAGAAACTGGCACCTTGTATTTTTTCTTGCCGTCTTTTCCCGTGTCGTCGCTTTTGACGGTTCTGCATGCCGTTATGATGCAGATAATGGCGGCAACCACCCCAAGAATAATTTTCTTTGTCTTAGAATTCAAATTAAGCATAAATATCCCCTGCTTTACTATCGGAATTTTTCAATGCACTTTTTAGGGAGCCTCTAAAAACTTCAGTTTTTCAATCTTTCCTTTACTTTTGCCTTTTTCTTTGATTTCTTGATTTTCTTGGACGGTGCTTTTCTTGGCTCTACCATAAGTTCCCTGGCTAACTCGACAGAACGTGCCTTGCGTCACCCGCTTTCCAGGGCTACGCTAGCGCTCCGGCCCGCCTTCTGCGGTCTGGCTACGCCACCCTTCCAATCGGGCGTATGACCTAAAAAAATCCATCCATGGATTTTTTTAGGTATCGGAGATTTGCTTTGCAAATCTCCGGGCTGCTAAGCCGCCCCTCCATGGGCTTTTTACTGGTTGGCAAGAAACAATTACGTTCCCAGAGACCGTCGAAGGGAACCTTCCCAAAAAAAACATTAGTTCAAAACGAGAGGTTCTAAACTGGATTGAAGAGCCGCTACACACAAAATTGATTTCCTATCTGGTTTACATAAGAAAAATATGTAAAGAATGCACTGGAATGGAGGAACACAACGATAGCAAGTGCGACAAAAATCCCTCCATGGGCTTTTTACTGGTTGGCAAGAAACAATTCCGTTCCCTGAGCCCGTCGAAGGGAACCTTCCCAAAAAAAACTTGACTTTTACCAAGGCGCTTGTTATATTATAAAAGAATCGGGGGTGTACCGGTTTCGACAGACAGGAGTAATCTTGTGCTGCAGGTGAGGCTGTCGCCTGGTCTCTGATACAGACGAAAACAATAACTGCAAAACGTAGAGAAGACGACGAGTCTGAAAACGAACAGTTAGCTCTTGCTGCCTAACTTAAGGCACTGAGAGCCGGAATTTATGCTGCGCTGTTCCTAGCGGTGTAAAATTCTGTCACAAATAGGGACTTGCCTTGCAGAATGTGCGGGTTCTGCCCGGGACGCTGAGCAATCGGCCATCCGTAATAAGGAGACGACGCCTTTGAAGCCGCTACCGTCTCCCGACAAATACCTCGCTTCAATAAACCTGTAGAGGCACCTGCTTAGCCTGCTTGGACGGGAGTTCAACTCTCCCCATCTCCAGAAATAGTCTTTGCTTTACGAAAAAAAACATTTGTAAGGCAAAGGCTTTTTTGTTTTAAAACGAGTTGAACTCCCCGGAGTGAGCGCCGACCAAAGGGAGGAAAAGGCGGCAAGGATGCCGCCGGCAGCGAACGCAGGCGGTCGGAAAGAGCGAACAGGAAGTGAGCGAATGGAGACAGTTCAACTCTCCCCATCTCCAAAATAATCCTTTGTTTTGCAAAAAAAATATTTGTAAAGCAAAGGATTTTTTTTGTTTTTAAACTAGAACTCCCCGGAGTGAGCGCCGACCGAAGGGAGGAAAAGGCGGCAAGGATGCCGCCGACAGCGAACGCAGGCGGTCGAAAAGAGCGAACAGGAGGTGAGCGAATGAAGACAGTTCAACTCTCCCCATCTCCAGAAATAGTCTTTGCTTTACGAAAAAAAACATTTGTAAAGCAAGGGATTTTTGTTTTAAAACGAGTTGAACTCCCCGGAGTGAGCGCCGACCAAAGGGAGGAAGAGGCGGCAGGGATGCCGCCGGCAGCGAACGCAGGCGGTCGGAAAGAGCGAACAGGAGGTGAGCGAATGGAGACATTTCAAATGTCATCCCGGACCCCGCCCCGGGAGCTGTGGAAGACGGTATTTTTACCTATACAGATACTGAGTTCACTTGATTGCAAGTGCGTTCAGCATGACAGTAATAGCATGACAGAATGGGGATAATGCGCTATACTTTGCCATACCAAAGGTTTGGGGAAAGGATATGAATGAAAGTATAAGGGAAGCCATTGCAGGCTATGAGGAAGTTCAGGATGGAATTGGCCACTATATTAAGAATCTTATGGAGGGCTTTGGAGTTGACGCCGTTTATGAAGAGCTTTGGGAAATGCTAAGGTCGTCGGACACAGGGAAATTTTTTCTTGCAATAGAGTTTACTTCTTTTATTTATGAAAACCTCTCTTATATTCCCGGAAAGGCTGATGAAAATCTTATAAATAAAATGCGGGAGACTCATCTTTTTGAGGATTTGATTGAATACCTTGCGGCAAAAAAATACTACTACCAGCTGGACACGCTCTTTTCCATGGCGGAGGAGATTCCCCTTGACCTTAGCGCGGACAGGGTGGAGAAGCTTATAAGACGCTACAAGCAGGAAAACTGCATTCTTCTTCTTCCCCTGATGGAATTGCTTTTTGCCATTAAGGGAAATGTTTTCCCTAAGGAAAAATACGATAGCTTGAATATTGAAGACCCGGACTGCAATTTTATCATAAGGTACTTGCTTTTGCAGTCAGCCACCTTGGATGCCTTTTGCCGCAACGAACTTCTTGAAGGATTAAAGGGCATTTGCCCGCAAAAATATGACCCTGCCTTGGAAAAATCCATTGCCTACAACAAGCTTTTTATGCGCGAGGATTATTTTGCTGACGGTGAAAGCGGGGATGAAGGCTGGGAAGAGATTCAGGCTGTGGTGGAGGAATATTTCTGCCGATGCGAAAAGCTTAGCCTTAGCGGAGAGAGCCTGCGCTTTGAAGACTTTGTTCTTGCCAACAAAGCCTAGCTCCGATTGGAGTGGTCTTGAATGGTGTTTTAACCATTCAGGCGGCTTCAGATAAAAAAAAAGCGCCCCAAAAAGGAACGCTTGTATTTTTTAGGAAGCTCAGTCTACCGTAACGCCGTGGCGCTTCTGCTGGAAACGCTTTAGCATTGCAACACCGTTGCGCTTGTCGTTGTAGATAAATCCGCCGTTCCAGTATTCAAGGGCAGCAAAGAGGGCATTACCACCGTCCTGGTCGTCTGATTTTTTTGTACGGAAGGAAACATAGTTTGCAAGTTCTTCAAAGTTTGAGTTGTGCAGGCATTCAAGGCGCTTGCGGTTAAAGTCGTTCCATTTTTCCAGGTCCTTAAAGCCTTCGCCTTCATCTTCTACGATAAGGTGGGCATGGCTGGCGCTGAATGAATACCAGACGTGAACCTTCTTGTTTACGTCGCAGTGGTTTCCGTGCTTTACAGCATTCTTGATAACCTCGCTAATCTGCTGCTCAAGAAGGTTGATTTCCTTTATTTCCAGCGGTGCGGACTGCACGATGAGCAGGGTAAAATAGCGAATCTGCCTAAAATCAGAAGGAAATTCCTTGTAAAGCATATTTGCCTTGTCAAACAGCGGATCGTTTCCGTCAGAACGCAACTCTTTGATATCTTCCATAATAAAACTTCTCCCTTTGGCTATTCGTTAATCATAAGCAAGGCTTCCTCTACGCTGTTTGCAATAGGGAAGTAACCCATAAGCTTGGTAAGCTCGATAACCTTCTTTACAGAACCGTGTATGTTGGAAATGTAGAGCTTGAGGTTCATCTTCTTGATCGTAGAGCAGATGTAGATAAGCGCACCGATTCCGGACGAGTCGATGTAGTCAACCTGTTCAAGGTTGATTATAAATGACTTTACGTTTTTCTCCAGCATCTTGAGGACCAGTTCCTTGAGCTTGTAGGAATTGTACAAGTCCATTTCGCCGTTTACGTCAATAATGTAGACTTCCCCATTCTTACGTATTTTAAGTTCCATATCTTTACTCCTTTTGCACCCAAATTTATTGAATTTTTACAATAAGCAGCGTTTTGTCGTCATGCTGTACAGCGCTGCCTGTAAATTTTTTTATGTCTTCTTTTACAAGACGTGCTATGTCTTTGCCGGATTTTGCGTGATTCTCCTGAATTACGCGCAGCAAAGACTCCTTTGAATATTGCTGGCCACTTTCGTTAAGGGCTTCAACAAGACCATCCGTATATGTGAATATTATATCACCATTTTTAACTTTTTGCACGAAATCTTTGTATTCTGTCGTTTTTTCTACGCCAATCGGCTCGGAAGGGGAGGTTAGCTCCACGCATTCGTCCTTTTCGCTGTCGTAGATGTAGACCGGAATAACGCCTCCCGCCGCAGCCTCCACAGTTTTTGTTGTGGGGTCGTAGTTGATGAGCGCACTTGAGCCAAAGTGGTCCGTGCTGAATGATTCGCCTGCAATGCCGCGGTTGACCCAGGAGAGGATTTTTCCCGCGCTCTGCATTGAATTTATTACAAGGCGCTGCATTGAGCGCACCATGGACATTACAACCACGCTGTTCATGCCCTTTCCCGCTATGTCCGACATGATGAATGAAATTCTGTCCTTGCGGGAAACAAGTATGTCGTAGCTGTCTCCGCAGACACCTTGGCAGGGTTCCCAGAAGACGCCAAACTGAAGCCCCTGTATGAGTGGAAGCTTTGCGGGCTTTAGTGATGCCTGGATTCTGGAGGCAAGCTCCGCTTCCTTGGCCACTTCGTTCTGTTCTATTATGTCCTGAACTGCTATTACGTTCTTGATTGTTGCGGCTGCAAAGTCGCAAAGTGTTGAAGTAATCTTTAATTCATCCTCGTTAAAGACCGAATTTCCGTGCTTGCGGGCAAATGCTGCCAGTCCGATTACCGTGTCCTGAATCTTCATTGGGGAAATTATGTAGCTTCCGCACTCAAGGAATTCTTCCGGACCGTTCTGGTAGATTCTACTGTCCGTCTCCGGCTTTGTGATAAGCTCTGCGCGTCCCTGGGTTGCAATTTCGCCAAAGATGTTGCCTTCCAGCGGGAAGGTTGCAAACTTGAAGTTTGTGGCAACTCGGATAGGCTTGTGGGGAAGGTCTGCGGGCAGCTTGTAGGGCGGGGGAAAGTCTCCGTCGAACGACTTTACGGAGATTACGTCCTCAAAGTCATCAATCATGAGTATTGCACCACCGTCTGCGCTTATCTGGTCCTTGATTGTCTTGTTGATGTACTCAAGGAAGGTTGTGATTCCGTTTGCTGATGTGTAGGAGTCTACCGCGTGTACGGTAAAGTCGCGGCTTACGTCCAAGAGGCGCAGGTCCTGCTCTGAAAGCTCTACCTGCCTTTCTTCTGCGGCGGCACGGGCTGCCTCGTTCTGCAGGGCTGCAAGGGCGTGCTTGTTCTTGCGGCTCGGCACCAGGGAGTCGAATTTTACCGGCTCAAAGGTTGAGAACATTATTGCAATTGGAATCTGGAGAAAGAGGGCGGCAAAAACCATCAGGACAAAGAAATTCATGGCTTCCTGTCCGCCTTTTCCGGAATAGAGCTTAAAAAAGGCCTGGAGGCTGGAAAAGGCAATGACTATCAGAGACAGGTAGGTTATGAAACTTACCCTTGCGGTCTTGCGTTTCCTGATGATGGCGCATAAAAACAATAAGAGCATGGAGACTGCAGCAATTGCCAAGAGCGGCATGTAAGACAAATTTTCAATGATTTTCAAGTTACTGCTCCCTGTACCCTACCATGGTAAACCAGGCTTCTTTCCTTAAAAGCATACCTCCATTTTACCATTGAAATATTGTACCGTCAAGATTATCCTTATGATTATCGGTGAGTTATTGGTTAAAAATTAGTTATTGGAGTTTTTTACACTAATTTGTGGAATTTTCCTTTTTTTTTGGAGCAGCTTTTCTTTTGGTACATTGGCCTTGCGGAGGAAGAAAAAGCTGCTTTTGTTACCCGCTTTCCAGGGCTACGCTATCGCTCCGGCCCGCCTCCGGCGGTCTTGCCTTTGGCAACCCTTCCAATCGGGGCTAGGCTTACACCGCCACCGCCCGGTCCCAGAGCCAGTCGAAGGGCCAGTGAACGATGTCATTTAGGCTTTTACAGATGCTGTGGTTCGACAAACTCACCAACCGGTTCAGGGTGACAGGGCGGCCGTCATCCCGAACTCGTTTCGGGATCTGTGGAGGGGGTGACAGACTTGTTGCATATTAATACACGGCAGGGATTGGGGCAAGCGGAGCTTGCCCTTGGAGTTTCCTGCGGAAACTCCCGGTTACGATGTATGGTAAACCGACAGAAGGGTTGCGTATTAATACACGGCAGGGATTGGAGCCCCGCCGGAGGCGTTCCGAACGAAGAGAGGAATGGAGCGAAAGCGGAAGGGCGGAAAGCCCCTTGAAAATGGCCTCCTTGCCATTTTGAAAGGCGAAAAAACGCGGGAGCCTATGCAAAGGCTTGACGCGCCCTCCTTGGCGCTATATGTTCTGTGGAAATGGCAAGGGGGTTGCGGAGGGGCTTTTTCTGGAAATTGGAGCTGCCGCAGAATGAGAATTTTAGAGAAGAAAAAAAATCCTTACTTTTCCGTGTCTTTTTCTTCTTTAAAAAGGGCCAGTTTTTTGCGGGCCAGGGCATTTTTTATCCTGAAGAAGATTGAGTGCCTCTTGTGGCTTTTTTTGAAGTCTTTTACCGCTTCGTCTAGGCTAAAGTCATTGCCGAATTTCTGCTTTAGCTCGTCCCAGTACTTGATTAGGTAGATGTAGAGGTCGGAGATTGTGCGCTTTTTGAAAAGCCTTAGTATCTTGTGGGACTGGATGGACTTTACTACGGGCATGTAGACGTTGTTGAACCATGAGAGCACTGCGTCTTCAAAGGGAATTTCTTCCGTTTGGTTCATGTTGATGTAGTAGCGGTGGGTCAGTATGTGGTTGTAGATTACGTCGTACTGGCCGGGCGTTGAGAAGTCCAGCTGCCACCAGTCGGTTATGTCGCCAAAGTTTGTTTCCGAATAGAATACCCGCTTTTCGTAGTAGAGAACCTGCTGGATCATTTCTTCTTTTGTGGAGCCGGGCTTTAGTTTTATTTCGCTTTGCAGGCTTACTACGTCTGCGTCTATGTTTTCTACCCCGCGCGCCTTTGCAACCGATACTCGGTGGTTTCCGTCGCGGACAAAGTAGAGGCCTCCCAGTTCGTATAGGCTGATTGGCGGAAGAACCACGTCCTGTATGTGGGCCATGTCAACTCTTTCCCAGCGTGCCTTTAGGAAGATGCTTTTGGGAAAGAAGTGGTTGTCAAAGTCTTTGTAGCGGCCTTCGCTTCCTACGATAAGGTCTACGGGGACTATCTGCATTCCCTTGTAGACTTCGTTGCTGGGCTTTAAGAGTTTTTTTATGTCGGTGAACGAAATGAGCGCTGCTTCTTCCGGGTTCAGTATGTGCTGGATTTCGTTGAAAAGCGCCTTGTTTCTTGCCTTTGCAAAGTCTTCACCGGTCTGTGCGGATGTTAATTGAGCCAAGGAAGTCTCCTTCTTTTTCTGAAAGTTTTGGTTCATACTCTATGACTATGTGGCTAAAGGCGTTTACTACCGTTGTCTGAGCGCTTTTTGCCACTCGGGGGGCCTGTAGGTCGTAGAGGTGGATGTGCCCGTGAACTAAAAGGGCAGGCTTGAATCTTTTTATGAACCAGTTAAAGCATTCAAAGCCTTTGTGGCAGGGGTCGTCCCTGTCGTTTATGTGCCTGGGTGAGGCATGGGTCAGGAATATGTCGCAGTAGCGGCCGTAGCGTATTTTGTTCCATATTAGGGCGGGTACCATGGAGATGAGCTTTAGCTTCATTTCAAAGTCCGTGTACTGGTCTTCGCCCTTGTTGTATCTTATTGAGCCTGAGACTCCGGCAAGGAGTAGGGGAGTCTTTTTTCCGCCTGGTGCCTTGAAGGACAGGTTCTTTAGCCTTAGCACCTTGCGGTTTATGTAGTCCGCCCCGTGCCCGTTTTCTATGGAGTGCATCTTTGCAAGCTGGGAAGGCCTCTGGGCAAGGACCGTCTGCCTGTGGTAGAGGTGGAATTCGCTAAGGTCGTGGTTGCCGAAGATAAAGAAAGTGGGCTTTCCAAGTGCGTCTACGATAAAGTCCATGTATTCCATGGAAAGGTCCCCTGCGCAAAGTACTGCGTCTATGTCTGAATAGCGCTCTTTTACGGTGGTTGAATAAACCAGGGGGTCTACTTGGTCGGAAACGCACAGGAATTTCATTTTGCCTTATATTCCTGCCTTGCTAAGTACAATTTCCAGTTTTTCCCTGTTTATTAGGGTTACGGGGCGGCTTTCTGCAAACTGGGTGGCTAGTGTGGAGAAGCCTGAGCTGGAGAAAATCATTCCCTTGTAGTAGCCCTGGGTTTTTATTTCTTCCACGAACTGCCTTACCTTGCTTTCGTCAACAGCATCCGAATCCCTGTGGAATTCAATAAGAAAGAACTGCTTCCTTACGTTCTTCCATGTGTCCTTGTTTTCTTCCGTGCATAAAAGCCTGCAACCGTAGGGCTTTGTCTCTGACTTTTGCGGCATAAAGTTGTATGCCTTCTGCACGGTCTTTATGCACAGCTCCGTAAATGCCGGCTGGGAGCTTGTAAGGTATTCCTTTAGGCTGTCGTTTGACTGTATGTCGCGGTATTCTTCCAGCTTGCTTGCTACGTCCCGGAATTTCTTGTTGTAGAGGTAGATTTTGTTCCACTGTTCTACGGCTTTTTCTATGCTGTGGGTCTTTTCGTAGCAATTTGCAAGGAAGTAGCGGGCGTAGAGGGTTTCCTGGCTAGAGTCGTCCTTTGAGCACTGGACTGCCCTCTGGAAGTATTCCTGGGCGTTTGCGGTCTGGTCAACTTCCATGTAGCATGCGCCTGTTTCTATGAGTGCCCTCTGGCGGAATTCGTTGCTTCTTTCGCTCTTTTCGAATGCCTTTATTGCGTCTGAGTATTCTCCGCGCTCCTTTAGGGCTTTGCCAAGGTAGTAATAGTTGGAGAATTCATCCGGATCCAGCCTGATAGAAAGCTTTATCTCGGAAAGGGCATCTTCGTACTGCTCGCTTCTTAGCAATAGGTGTCCCAGTGCCGAGTGGGCCTTTGAGTGCCTCTTGTTAAGGGCAATTGCCTTCTGGAACATTACTACGGCATTGTTTACCTGGTTTTCCTTTTCTGCGCATATACCTGCGTTGTAGTAGTTTTCTGCGTTGTCCGGCTCCCTTTTAATAAGAAGAAGGTGTTCCTTTAGCGCATTTGTGTTGTCGTTGAACTTCTGGTAAAGCAGCGCCATTGTGTGCCTGAATGGAACTTCGGGAATGTCTCCGTTAAAGATGGCGTTTTCGTTTACCGTCTTGAATTCCATGAAAGCAAGGTCGTCTTTTTTTTGCGCAAGGTAGACCCTTCCAAGCCAGTAGTGGGTAAGGTAGTCCCTGGGGTTCTTGGAAAGGATTGCCTTTGCAGCCTTTTCTGCCGCCTGGAACTTTCCGTCCTTCATGAACTTTTGGACGCTGCCCAGCTTTTTTGGCGTGGCGAAACTTTTTACTATAAAAATTACGGCAAATATTATGACCGCTACAAGAAAAGCTACAATGGTTGTCGTTATTACATTCATATTTTTCTACTCTTTCCTTAAATTCCTCAAAAAATGATGAAAAAAATCTTTACCATTATTAACGGCAATTTTTTAAGATTTCCTATTGAAAGATTAGCCTTTTTGTGCGAATATGTCAAATAGGGCTAAGTTCAATTTAATATTATATACGCAATTGCGATTAAAGAGAATAGGAGGATGCATTTAAAGTGAAAAATAAAATCATTAAAAATATGATTTCCTTAATGTTTCTATTGATTTTTGCGCCGCTTAGCTTTGCCCAGAGTGCAAATTTCCTTAAAGGTGAGGATTTGTTCAGACAAAACAAGCCAAAGGAAGCAATTCCTTTTTTGAACGAGGCTGTTAGGGAAAAGAACAATCCCCAGGCATTTATTTACCTTGCGCTTTCCTACTACCAGCTTAGGGAGTATGACAAGGCTCTTGCAGTCTGCAACGAGGGTATGAACCTGCCGGAGACAAATCAGAAGATACTGGCCTACAATGCGGGTAACATAGCGTTTTCACAGGGTGACTATGACGAGGCCGAAAAATGGTACTCCATAGCCATTGCCGCGGACGAAAAATATGCGTCGCCGGTTCTTAACAGGGCCAATGCAAGGCTTCGTGCCGGTAAGTACGGAGAAAGCAAGGCTGACTACATCCTTTACATGGAGCTTTTTCCGGAAAATCCGCAGAAAGAACAGATTACCAAGATAATTGGCCTTATAGATGACGAAATTGTAATTCAGCAGCAGCAGGCTGTTAACGCAGAGCAGCTATTGCAGGCAGAAAATGCCCGTATTCAGGCGGAGAATGCCCGCATAGAGGCGGCCCGTCTTGCGGAAGAAAAACGCCTTGCAGACGAAAAGGCTGCTGAGGAAGCAAGAAAGGCCAAGCTATTGGAAGACGTTGCGTCTTCATTAAACGGATCATCAACAGAAAATATGTCAGCAGGAGCTGAGGGAACGGTGGGATATGGCTACGAATCAGAACTCGAATAAAGATGAAAAATCAGTAAAAAAGACGGCAGCTTCCAGATCTGCATCCACAAGGGCAGCGGCTGGAACTTCGTCTGTTTCCCGTGCTACGAGGGGCAGCGCTACTGCTTCTTCTTCCACGGCTACCAGGGGACCCGGCCGTCCCCGTACCAGGGTGGTTCCTGAAGGCTCAACAAGGGCTTCTGCAAGTGCGGATGCAAAGACAAGCCGTGCTTCTGCCCGTGCGGGAACAACATCTTCCCGCGCTACCGGGGCTACTTCAAGACTCGCTGCCGCCGCCGCTGAACGCAAGGTTCGTCCTTCTGTAAGGGGAACAGGGACAACTGCCCGTCTTGCAAAGGAAAGCGAGACAAGGGCTTCTGCAAGGGGAAGTGGCACTTCTTCCAGGGCTTCTTCCACACGCGCTGGAACTGCATCTAGCCGCTCTACAGCAGCAGGACAGACAAGGCTTTCTGCAAGGTCTACGTCTGCACGTGAAGGAACTTTGTCTTCTTCCGGTACAAGCTCTGCATCTTCTTTGTCTTCCCGCAGGCCCACAAGTTCCTATTCAAGAACAGCCACTGGAACAACTCTTGGTGCCACGTCTCTTAACGCAACATCTCTTTCTGCAGAAAGTGAGGCTTCTTCAAGGCCATATTCATCAAGCCTTTATTCCCAGTCACAGAGAAGCTCTTCAGATCTTTCTTCTTCAGAAGCAAAAGATTCATATTCAGAAGATTCTACAATTTCTTCCTATAATACAACATCTGGGTCTTCTTTCCAGACGTCTGCTTCCCATGCCAATGACGAAGACACCACTTTTGAAATGGCATCCTATGGCAGCTCGTCAAGCGGAAGCTCTTCCGAAAGCGGAAAGACTTACGAGAAGAACTATGAAAACCAAAGCGGCTACATTAAGCCCAAGAAGCCTGTTAACAAAAAGCTTATTGCCGGACTTGCATGTGCAATAGCCGCAATTGGTATAGGCGGAGGCGTTGGCGGCTGGCTCTACAGCACAAGGGATGTCCGTGCCGCCCGCAAGGCAGAAAGACTTGCCCTTGAACAGCAGAGGCAGGAAAAGGAAAATACAATTGCCCTTATCCAGACTTATTCAAGCCAGGGGCTTTACGACAACTCACTAAGCCTTATAAACGGACTGCTTCTTAAGGACAACCAGGACACAGACGGAAACAGCCTCTTTAACACAACGGCTCAGCTAAAGAAAGACTCCGATCCCCATGCAGGATTTTCGGGACAGACATTTACTGATCCTTTTGGAAATGAATCCTACGACAGCTCAAAGCATTCAAATGCAATCTCTATTGCCCAGCGCTATGTAGACACTGCCTTGTATGATGATGCATCCACCGTGCTTAACGCTCTTCTTGTGGACAACCCGGAAGATGACGAAGCAAAGCAGATGCTTGACATGGCAATGACTTTCCGCGAAAGGGCAAGCGAAGAAACCCTAAAGGCAGAGGCTGAACAGGCCGCTTTGGATAGGCAGAATGCTCTTAAGCAGGCTAACGATGCTGTTGACTCTGGACTTTATGACCAGGCAATTGCTGTTCTTGGAGCTCTTGCCGCAAAAGATCCAAATGATGCGGAAGTACGCAGTCTTTTGGAAAAGGCATCTTTCCTAAAGGAAGAAGCAGACAAGGCAGAAGCCGCACGCAATGCCCGCTTGGCAAAAGAAGAGGCTGAACAGGCAGAAAAAGAGCGCAAGGCTAATGAAGCAGCCGCAAACCAGGCCCTAAAAGACCAGCTTGCAGCAAGGGCTTCTTTGTCTAATGAAGGTAATGCAGGCCAGAATCCTCCTGTTTACAGCGAAATGGCAAATGTCATTACACCATCTTCAGGAACAGGAACCCAGGCTGCAAAGAATACAGGCTCTTCTGCCAACGGCACTTCATCAGATAGCAAGCATAAATATTCCAATCCGAATGCTCAGTCTCAGGGGGCAAGAAACGAAGGTTCTTCATTAGCGGATCTTGTTTCAGGAACAGGAAGCCAGGTTGCAAAGAATACAGGCACATCTGCTGGCAACACATCTGCTAACAGCACATCCGGCCGCAGTGAAGCTTCTACACCAAAGACGGTAAAGACTGTTGTAAGCAATACTCCTTCTTCAAATGCAGCTTCAAGCGGTAGCTCTGCAGGAAATGCATCTTCCGGCACAGGCACTTCCTCTGCAAACAGGCCGGCTGCAAGTGCTACGGCATCTTCTACTGCAGTGGCCGCAAACACAGGCACTTCATCTTCTTCAAGGAATGCCCCTGCCACAAATGCCTCTGCTTCATCTTCTTCATCAAGCGGCACAGGCAATGCATCTGCCGGCAATTCAGCCGCAAATGCTTCGGGAACAGCATCAAGTTCAACAGGCACCGCTTCCGGTTCAGCAGGAAAAGCATCTGCTTCAACAGGCACTTCTTCTGCCGCAAACACAAGCGCCAGCCAGACAAGGCCTGCGGTAAATGCTTCAACAGGAAAATCTTCTGCAAAGCCAATCACGGTTGACCGCAGCACAGGCAACGTACGCACTCCGTCTTCCAGGGAAGAGGCTCTTGCAAGGGCAACTGAACTTACGGACGAAGGCCGCTATGACGATGCTCTTAGAATCCTCAATGACCTTATGATCCGCAACCCCAACGACAAGGACGCACTTTTGCGCATGTACAGGGCTGCAGACGAAAAGCGTGAGCTTCTAAGAAGAAATAGAAAAGGCGACTCATCTTCTGTACCAAGTGCAGAGGAACTTAGCCAAAGAAAAAAGCAGGATCAGCTTTCCCTTGCCCAGAAATACCTTGACGCAGGTGACTATGAAAAGGCCCAGCAGATACTGAACGAACTTGCCAAGACAAATAAGGGTGACAGCCAGATCCAGAACATGCTGAACAAGGCAAACGCTCAGGCTAAGGCAGCGGAAGAAAAGGCCGCAAGGGAAAAGGCAGAAAAACTTGCCCAAGAACAGAAAGCCGCAAAAGACAAGGCAGACAAACTTGCCCAGGCACAAAAGGCACTTGAAGCAGGAGACTACGACAAGGCACAGCAGATACTCAACTCAATTCCCGCAAACCAGAGGAGCGACAGTGACGTAACTGCAATGCGCAACAAGATAGCAAGCGAAAAACAGGCCGCCCAAGCCAAAGCCGCAGCGGAAAAAGCCGCAAAAGACAAGGCAGACAAGCTTGCCCAGGCACAGAAGGCACTCGATTCCGGTGACTATGCCAAAGCCCAGCAGATACTGAACGAACTTGCCAAGACAAATAAGGGCGACAGCCAAATCCAGAACATGCTGAACAAGGCAAACGCCCAGGCCAAGGCAGCGGAAGAAAAGGCCGCAAAGGAAAAGGCAGAAAAACTTGCCCAGGAACAGAAAGCCGCAAAAGACAAGGCGGACAAACTTGCCCAGGCACAAAAGGCACTCGAAGCTGGTGACTACGAAAAGGCCCAGCAGATAATAAACTCAATTCCTGCAAACCAGAGAAGCGACAGCGACGTTAACGCAATGCGCAACAAAATAGCAAGCGCAAAGCAAGCCGCAGATGCCAAGGCCGCAGCAGAAAAGGCCGCAAAAGACAAGGCAGACAAGCTTGCCCAGGCACAGAAGGCACTCGATTCCGGTGACTATGCCAAAGCCCAGCAAATTTTGAACGAACTTGCCAAGACAAACAAGGGCGACAGCCAGATCCAGAACATGCTGAACAAGGCAAACGCCCAGACCAAGGCAGCGGAAGAAAAAGCCGCCGCGCAAAAGGCAGCCGAACAGCAGGCAGCCCAGAAAGCCGCACAGGACAAGGCAGACAAACTTGCCCAGGCACAAAAAGCCCTGGAAGCTGGTGACTACGACAAGGCCCAGCAGATACTAAACTCAATTCCTGCAAACCAGAGAAGCGACAGCGACGTTAACGCAATGCGCAACAAAATAGCAAGCGCAAAGCAAGCCGCAGATGCCAAGGCCGCAGCAGAAAAGGCCGCTAAGGAAAAGTCAGACAAGCTTGCCCAGGCACAAAAGGCACTGGAAGCCGGAGACTACGACAAGGCCCAGCAGATACTAAACTCAATTCCTTCAGCCCAGCGTAGCGATCCAGACGTTAACGCAATGCGAAACAAAATAGCAAGCGAAAAACAGGCCGCCCAAGCCAAAGCCGCAGCAGAAAAAGCCGCACAGGAAAAGGCAGACAAACTTGCCCAGGCACAAAAGGCACTCGAAGCCGGAGACTACGACAAGGCCCAGCAGATACTCAATTCAATCCCTGCAAACCAGAGGAGCGACAGTGACGTAACTGCTCTGCGCAACAAGATAGCAAGCGAAAAACAGGCCGCCCAAGCTAAAGCCGCCGCCGAAAAAGCCGCCCAGGAAAAGGCAGACAAACTTGCCCAGGCACAGAAAGCACTTGATGCCGGTGACTATGCCAAAGCTCAGGCAATATTAAACACGCTTCCGTCTTCAGAAAAACGCGATACAGACGTACAGGCACTCATAAGCAAAGCCGCCGCTCAGGAAAAAGAAGCCCTTGCAAAGAAGGCTGCAGAAGAAGAGCGTATAAAGAAAGCCGCAGAAGACGCCGCAAAGGCCAAGAAACAGGCTGAACTTGCCGCCCTGCAGAAGGACATAGACAGCGAAATTGCAAAGGGCAAGGCCGCCCTTGCAGCAGGAAACGTAGAAGAAGCAATCGCCCACTTTAACAAGGCAATGAGCATGCTTCCATCCGACGATCCCGCTTATGCCGCAAAGAAAAAGTCAGAAATTGCACAGGCACTCTACGATGCTTCGGAAGCTACGGACAATCCTGCAGACAAAAAGAAGCTTGCAGATGCCGCAAAGACACTTGCCAACGAAGCTGTTGCAAAGGGCAGCGACGATGCAGGAAGCCATTACGTCCTTGGCATGGAAGCCCTCAAGAACAAAAACTACGCCCAGGCAGAAGCTGAATTTGAAAAGGCAATAAAGGCCGATCCAAAGAACGCATCCTATTACTATCAGCTTGGCCGTGCCCAGGCTCAGCAGGGAAAGTTCAAGGCCGCACAGGCTTCATTCAAGAATTCAACAGAACTCAATCCAAAGTTCGCACCTGCCTTCTACAACCTTGGCTATGTTTCCGAACGCTTGAACGACAACTCTCAGGCTCTGGTATCTTACCGCAAGGCCTACCAGATAGACGGTGAATATGAGCGCGCCTACATTGCAGCAGGACGCATCATGGCCCGCCAGGGAGACAACCAGGGTGCAAGCGCCGCATTTGACAAGGCCATAAAAATCAACCCGGCAAATTCACAGACCTACCAGGAATACGGATCTGCCCTTGCCGCAATCGGAAACTACTCCGCTGCAGAAAACAGTTTCAAAAAAGCCATAGCCTACATGGACAAGTCAAAGACAGACCCTGCAACATACTACAACCTTTCAACAGTTCTCCTTGCGCAGGAAAAGAATTCAGAGGCACTTTCTTATGCAAAGCAGTCCTACGAATTAAAGGCCTCTGCCAATGACGAGCTTAAGAACAACATTACCTACAACTACGCACTTGTCCAGGAAAAGACAGGCAACGCAGAATTGGCAAAGTCCCTCTACAACGAGGTTCTCCTCAATGACCCCAACAACGTAAAGGCCAGAACAAACCTTGGTGCCCTTTACAATGAAGACGGTCAGAGTGATTCTGCAATCGCCGTCCTGTCAAAAGCCTACGAATTGGACAGCTCCAACTTTGAGGTAAACAACAACCTTGGCAACGCATACAACAAAAAGGAAAACTTTACCCAGGCAATCAAGTACTATCAGAACGCACTGGCAATTTCTCCAAAAGACAACACCGTGCGTGCAAACTTGGCAAAGGCATACGCAGGTGCCAAGCAGTACGACAGCGCAAAAGTTGCCTACGAAGACGTGATTGCGGCCAATCCAAAGGACTGGGAATCATATCTTGAGCTTTCAAAAGTGTGCATCGCCTTGGGAGACATGGAAAGCGCAGAAACTTACCTTACCTATCTTCAGAAAAACAACCCAACCTACAAAATGGCAGAGGTTGCAAAACTCCTTGCTTCTATAAAGAAGTAATAGAAAAGTAAAGGTTCAAAACAAAAGAGCCTGGTGCAAAAATCCAGTAATGGGTTTTAAGCATCAGGCTTTTTCTTTTTTTGGGCGGCACTTGCCTTTACTGACGGACAATCTTTTCCGCTAACAAAAGTGCCATGTGTGTGGTACTTCCGGGGTTCTATTCTGTATCTGTAAACAAATAGCGCCATGGAGGGCGCGTCAATATGTTAGCAATCAAAACTGGTGAGTTTTCCATCGGAAAACTCATGGTTAAAAATTGCATGGATGCAATTTTTAACCAACCGCCCCTCCAGCACCTGCCGCGCTTGCCCTGCAAACTTCCCTCCATGGATTTTTCCGTATTGCTAAGCCGGCCCGTCCATGGGCTTAAAAATTAAATTCTTTTTACAAGGGCAAACAATTGCTTTCGTGTAATTGTAGTGTAAACAGGACGGCCGTGGGGGCAGTGTGGGTCTGGCAGTTCAAGGGCCTTTTCTGCAATCCATGCAGCAGTTCCGCTGTCCAGAACATCACCGTCCATAACAGCCGTTCTACATGCAGTGCTTGCCGCCGCCGCATTAATCATGTCGTGGGGATTAATCCTTCTGTCAAGCAGGTCTTTCTTTAGGTCTGCTTCTGTTCCCTTCCATCTTATTGGGACAGTAGAAAATTCCCACTTTCCCTTGCCACAGTCCTTGCCGGTAAAGCCTGCCTGCTCAAGTTTTTCCTTTAGCACGTTAATGTAGTTGTCATCCGCAGCATTGTCAGTCTGCACAATGTAGGGAACAAGAAGCGTCTGCTTTTGCCCTGCGTCTGCCATAATGCGGTTGTACAAAATGCGCTCGTGGGCAGCGTGCTGGTCTATTATGTAAAGAACATCGTTTTTTTCCGCAATCAAAAAAGTGCCAAGAGCCATTCCAACAAAATGAAAGCCAGATTCCCCGCCTTTTTCCATAGAAGATGAAGGTGGCTGGTCTGGCAGGTAATTTGGCTTTGCAAAGTGTCCGTTAATGGAAGCTTCCATTTCTTCCGTAATGGCTTTTTCGTACTGGCTGCGCCCTGTAAAATTTCCCCTGCCAAAAGCCGTATGGTTCATGGACTGGCTGTAGTTCTGGCTGTAGCCGCCATGGCCATATCCCTTTGAAAAGCCTGGCATTTTTGCGTTTACAATAAAGTCAGAAGGTGCTGCAAAATCCGTAGATTCATCCGGGGAAGCAACAGAAGAAGCTCCGCCGTACATTCTTTCTTCCAGCCCGTAGTTCAGCTCAAGACCCTTGTCCTCTTCTTCCTGGCTTTGGTTTATTATGTTCTTTAGCGTGTACTGCTTAAAGAAATTTTTTGTTGCAGAACTTACCTCATGGTGCAGTTGGGAAATGTCCTTAAAGCGGGCCTCCCTTTTTGCCGGGTGAATGTTAAAGTCAACAAGGGCCGGGTTCATCGTAACAAAAAGAGATGCAACAGGATGCGTTCCGTTTGGAAAGTAACCCTGCGCTCCGTATTCAATCGCCTGAATCAGCGAGTATTCGTTTATGCGCCTGCCGTTAACATATATGTAAATGTTTTTCCTGTTTGAGCGGCTAACGGAAGGTTCCCCTATCACAAGGGAAAATGAAAAGTCCTTTGCCGCCGATGAATTTTTTATTTCGTAAAAGAGGTCTTCGCTTTCAAAAAGTTCAAGCGTCTGGCAAAACCTCTGTGTTAGGGTTTGTCCTGCGGGAAGGTTAAGTTTTTCCTCTCCGTCGCTTGTAAAGGTAAAGGCTATGTCCGGCCGGGCAATTGCTTTTTCTTCAAATGTTGTCCTGCACAAAGCAGCTTCGCTTGCACTTCTTTTTAGGAAAACCCTTCTTGCGGGAAAGTTTTCAAACAGGGCCTGGGTCTGGACAATAGTTCCTGTAACCGGCGGAACAGTCGTTATAACGTGGTCTTCCGTAACAGATGCGCACATCCTGCAAGTGCCGCTTGTAATTTCAAGCCGGGAAACTGCCGCCATGGAAGCAAGGGCTTCTCCCCTAAAGCCAAGGGTGGACAAATTTAGCAAGTCAGTCTCACTGGAAATTTTACTGGTTGCGTGTGGCCGTGCACAGGCAGCCAAGTCTTCTTTGCTCATTCCGCAGCCGTTGTCTTTTACGCGGATTTTTTCTATGCCGCCGCCTGTAATTTCTACGCTAATCTTTGTTGCGCCAGAGTCTACCGCATTGTCCAAAAGTTCCCGCACAATTGCATTTGGCCTGTCTATAACTTCTCCAGCCGCAATTTTTCTTGCAACGTCCGCGCTTAATTGTCTAACCTTAGCTTCCATGGAATTTCCTTGCTACGCGTTCCTAGTTCCGTTTACTTCTGAACCCGGGTCAAAGAAGTCCAGCACAGGTCCTTCCCCCTTTGCAGGTGCCTTGGATTTTCTTGCCTTGGGCTTTGCGTCCTTTTCTTCTTCCTCGTCATCCTCTGTTTCCGGGGAATTCATCAGAATCTGAATCTTGCTTTCCATTGCGTCCAGTGTCTTCTTCATGCTCTTTGCAAGCTTTATTCCGTCCTCAAAGTCTTTGAGTGCATCTTCCAAAGAAATGTCCGCGCGCTTTATGTCGTCGGTAAGCTCTTCAAGCTTCTTTAAGTCATCTTCAAAATTGTTCATATATTTACCTCCCGTAATTGTCTCTATTGGCCAACGCTCAAAACTTCTGCGCTAATGCTTCCTTCTGCAGGGCGTATTTTTATTTTTGCTCCCGGTGAAAGGGAAGCCGCATTTCGGACAACTTTTCCATCTTGGTCCGTTACCATTGAATATCCCCTGTCAAAGATTGTCTGGGGGTTGCAGTTGTTCAGCGTCTGCTCGCACTGTTCAAGAAAGTGCCGCCTGTCCTGCAAAAAGTCCTTGATGTTTTGCTCAAGCCTTTCCCTGGCAGAATCAAAGCGCATGGAAAGTGGCTGTTCAATGTGCCTAAACTGGAGCTCCATGTTTTCCGGCGTAAAAGTCCTTAGCATAAGACGCAGGTGCTCAAGCTTACCCTGTATGGATTCATGCATCTCGTTGCGCGAAACATCTATGCTCTGCTCAATGTCGGAAAGAAGGGGAACTGCAAGCTCTGCCGCCGCACTTGGGGTTGGTGCCCTCTGGTCTGCCGCAAAGTCACTCAGCGCCCAGTCAATCTCGTGTCCAACCGCAGAAATAATCGGAATCTCGGAAGCTGCAATTGCCCTTACAACGCCCTCATCGCTAAAGGGCAGCAGGTCTTCTAGTGAACCGCCACCCCTGCCAACTATAAGCACGTCGCACATAGAGTATGCGTTTGCAATTTCTATCATCTTTATTATGGAAGGAGCCGCATCTTCCCCCTGTACAATGGTAGGAAAAACTATAGCGCTTGCCTTTGGGTTCCTTCGCCTTGTAATCTGAAGAATGTCCCGGATAGCAGCACCGGTCGGACTTGTTACAATTCCAATGTGCCTTGGAAAAAAAGGAAGCTTTCTCTTGCGTGATGAATCAAAAAGCCCTTCTGCCGCAAGCTTCTTCTTTCTTTCCTCAATCATTTCCATTATGTCGCCGGCACCAGCTTTTGTCATGCTGCTAATGATAATCTGGTAGTTGCCACGTGGAGCGTAAACGGAAACAGAACCGCGCACCTGAACAAGCATGCCGTCCTTTGGAACAAAGTTAAGGCTAGCAGCCCTTCCGCGGAACATAACTGCACTAATCTGGCTCTGCGAATCCTTTAGCACAAAATACAAGTGCCCGCTCGCGTTTGGCCTGTAGTTGGAAATTTCCCCCTTAAGCTGCACGTTGGGAAAAGTTCCTTCTAGCATTGTCTTTATAAGCCCGGTCAGCTGGCTTACCGAAAAAACGGAATCATCATTAGAGGATGTCATGAAATGATTATATATTTATTTTGCGGAATTGTGAATAGGTAAGGGCAGGGGAGTCCCCCTGCGCTGGGGCTTTTAAGCCAAGTCTTTTCCGTCTGAGAAGGCGTTTCCTGCACGCTTTCCAAATTCGTAGTAGCCGTGGCCTGAGCAGTCAAAGATGAGCGGACGGAATTTTTCAAGGTCGACTTTTCCGTCTGCGGTCAGAATTTTTTCATCAGCCACAACGTTTACGATTTGGAAGAGGTGTTTTTCTTCGTCAAGAAGCTTTACCAGGCGGCATTCCAGAGTAAGCGGGTATTGGGCAAATATGGGTGCGTTTACATTCTTACTTTTGGAAGCGGTAAGGCCGGCCTTTGCAATTTTGTCCGGCACCTTGTTTGCGGAAGTGATTCCAACGTAGTCAGAGGCCTTGAGTGTTTCTGTGGTTGCAAAAGCAATCGTTGCCTCTTTTGTAAGCGCAATGTTTTTTGTAGTTGCGTGGCTTTTGTCAAGGCAGACCCATATCTGGTTTTCGTCTGCTATTCCGCCCCATGCCGCATTCATAGCATTTGGCTTTCCGTCCTTGTCATAAGTTCCAATGATTAAAACCGGCATTGGGAAAAACAATGTCTTTGCACCTAAGTCTTTCATAAAATCCTCCATACTAATGCTTGCAAAAATAATTTTTCTAGGTTGTCTTCTTATACCCCAAAACAAAGGCAAGGTCAACTATTGCAGCGGGACGTCACGGAATTTCCTTGCCTTGCTATTCCTGGGCGGAAACTTCATTGTAGAAGTCTGAGTAGTCCAGCCTTTTTTCCTTGCTGAAAGCCATTGCAGCCCGCGGGTGCTGGTTTAGGTAGCCGGTTACCAGGTATGGAACATCGTAGCCCCATACAACACCATCCTTCTTTAGCTGCAGCATGTATTTTTCTATGAATTTTAGTGTTTCGTAGAATTTGTACTTGGGATTTTTAAGGAAGGCAAGGAGGTTTTCCATAAAGCAGTTTCCTGCTCCGCGGCCCATTCCGCTGTATGTTGCATCCAGCCAGTCAACGCCGTCTCCACAGGCTTCTATTGTGTTTGCAAAGGCCAGCTGCTGGTTGTTGTGGGCATGGACTCCAAGCTGCTTGTTGTAGCGGTCCGCGTATTCCTTGTATAGGGCACAAATGCGCTGCATCTGCTCCGGGAATATGGAGCCATAGCTGTCTACTATATAAATGCAGTCAACTGGAGAATGGCCTATCATGTCCAAGGCAACCTTTACGTCACCTTCCTGAGCCGTGCTGATTGCCATTATGTTGCAGCTTACTTCGTAGCCTTTATTTTTTGCGTCTTCAATTATTTCCAGCGCCCCGGGAATCTGGTGAACGTAGCAGGCAACGCGGATAAGGTCTATGGGGCTTTCGCTCCTGGGGCGGATGTCTTCCTTAAAGTCACAGCGGCCAACGTCTGCCATTACCGCAAGCTTTACCCTTTTTTCCGAATTGTCGCCGATTACGCTAAAAATGTCATCGTCATCGCAGAATTTCCACTTGCCGAATTTTGACTTGTCGAAGAGCTTTTTTGAGGCCTTGTATCCGACTTCCATGTAGTCAACTCCGGCTTCTATGTTTGTCTTGTAGAGTTCCTTTACAAATTCGTCGGTGAATTTGAAGTCGTTTACGATTCCGCCGTCGCGCAGTGTTGCATCGATTACGCGGATTGATTGGCGCACGCCCATGAGTGCTGAAAGTTCTTTCATAATAAGCCCCGCTTGTTTTTGGTTTTCTATGATACTATCAAAAGAAACAAAAAAGTGCAAGTGGTGTATAAGGTAATGCAGAAGGTAAGTGCAAATCTAAATGAAACTTAGCAAGCATTAATCTAAATGCGGAAGCACTTCCATTCCCGCCGGGAACCGCGCCGAAAATCCATGGTCCGCGGTAATTGGTGTCTAACTCCCTTCGGTCGTACCGCGCAAAATGGATTTTCGGCACGAACCCCGGCTCCATTCCAGTGCTTCTGCACATTGTTTTGCTACATTGCATTCCTTGTTTATTGCACTTACCTTTTGCAACTGCTAGAGGTAAGAAAAAAGAAGGAGGAGGCTTTTACATAACGATTATATGCTAAAACTGAGAATTTAGATTAACACTTATTAATGACAGTGGTGTATAAGGTAATGCAGAAGATAAGTGTATTATAACATGATTTAGAGGGTTTTTACGGATTGGATTCATTGATTTGATTAGTGGACGAAAAAAATCCCCGGGTAAAGCCCGAGGATTACAAGTTTTGAAGGCTCAGCCTGCAATGCGTCATTGTCTGACGGTCCCTGAGTCTGTCGAAGAGTGACCGGGGGAAACTTTTTACCAGCTAGAAGAGTCTCATCAAATCTTCAATTGTTTCGCGGCGGCGGATAAGTTTTACGCTTCCATCCTTGCAGATGAGAACTTCTGCTGGGCGGGGGCGGCTGTTGTAGGTTGAACACATAGACCAACCGTAGGCACCTGTGTCCAGAACGCAGGCAAGGTCACCGCGCTTCATTTCTGGAAGAGGGCGGTCCTTTGCAAGAAGGTCACCGCTTTCGCAGATATTGCCTGTTACTGTCTGTTCGAGGAGCTGGGCACCATCACGGGCTACAACTTTTCCTTCGCGGATAACTTCAATGTCGTGCCAGCTGTCGTACATACTTGGGCGGACAAGCACGTTCATGCCAATGTCTGTTCCGGCAAAAGTTTTTCCGTTATTGTGCTTAACTGCGTGAAGGCGCCCCAAGATTACGCTTCCCTCCGCAACACAGAAACGGCCAGGTTCGCTCTTAAAAAGCGGTGCGCGTCCGTACTTTGCAACAAAGTCA